>CAYNEU010000428.1:0-5646 GCA_964396275.1 uncultured archaeon
TTGGGCACCAGTATTATTTCTTCATACTACTGATGATCAAGCCGACTGGTTCAAGGATTTAGACAAAGGACCTGTAGAGATTCCATCAACTATAGAAGGAAAACCCATCATCATTGATATGACTTATATGACAGATTTTGCAAAGTTCCGAGTAAAATATTATTTAAAGAAGTTTGAATCCCCAGTATTAATTTTGGTGGGAACTAATGATTCAAAAACACCATGCGAATTAACGAGAAAAGCTTTCAATTTTCTTCCAAATAAAGAGGAAAACAAATTTGTAGCAATAGAAAATGCCACTCATGAAATTGAGGGCGAACACTTAACACAATTTATAAATCATACAATTGATTGGTTGAAATTATATTTAATTAAAAATTAATTAATCTAAGTCATTAATAATCTCCGGAGCTTTTAATTTCAAATATTTGAAAATTTCAATTATTTTTAATAATTCATTTTCTGAAATTATAGAATTTGGCTTAATATTATTAGATTTTATATTTAAAGCACTCTGGATAATTATCTCACCATAATAATTCTTGAGTAAATTCTGAATATCATAAGATTCTTTACCAACTTGATATATCTTACACCTTATTAGTTGTTTCTTTAACTCATAAATTATTTTAAGAGTTAATTTTTTGAATTTGGGAAAAAAAGTTGTGAAAAAAAATCACATAATACAAATTGGAAATCCGCAAAACTTACAATTTCCCTTAGAATCTAAACATAACTCTTTGATCTCAAACATTTTTCTTTTGATGACTAATTTAGAACATTTTGGACAATAAGTGTTATCATAATTGTTTGTAGGTAAATTACCTAGGTAAATATATTTCAAACCAACATCTTTTGCACTCTCATAAGCCTTATATAGAAGTCCTAAAGGTGTAGGCTCAGAAAGTCCGTAATTTTGTGATTTATAATGAGGAAAGAACCGACTGATATGAAATGGAGTTAGTTCACCTAATTCATTAAATAATTTTTCAGCAAGTTTTCTGATGATCTTTTGATCAGAATTAAATCTTTGAATTAATAAAGTTGTAATCTCTATATGAACACCTAAGTTTTTTGCTAATTTGGCATTTCTCCATACTTTATCTACATCTGCACCACAATATTTCGTAACCATATCAGAATCTCCTTTTATGTCTATATTCATTGCATCAAGACCTGCATCTACTAAATCCCTTAAAACATCTTCAGTCATATAGCCATTTGTAACATAAGTATTATATAATCCATACTGCTTTGCTAATCTAAATACTTCTAATGAATATTCAAACAGTAATGTAGGTTCGTTAAAAGATATTGAAGTTCCTTGACATTTTTTTTTTAAAGCGGTATCAATGAGTTTCTTAGGGGAGAGAAATTGGTCAGAGTTTGATAATTGAATTGCTTTTGAAGGGTCAGTCTTTGATAAGTGATGATTTTGACACCAAAAACAAGTAAAATTACAACCGTAAGTCCCTATTGTTAATGCAGTGCTACCTGGATAAAAATGATATAAAGGTTTTTTCTCTATTGGGTTAAAAGATATAGCAGGTATAAATCCATATACAATTGTATATATTTCGCCAGCTTGATTAATTCGAGTTTGGCAAAATCCAGATTTTCCGTTCAAAATTTTACATTTTCTCTCACATGTTAAACATTGAGAGTAATTATCGTCAATCTTTCTTTGATATTTTGCTTTTTTAATGAATTTTGAATTCATATAATATCAATATTAAATTTTCATAATGTCTTTTATGACTTTGCTATTTTGAATTATTCCGTAATCACAAAATTTATTTGTTGATAATCTCTCAAATACTTTATCTAACTGTTCAAGAATTTTCGCAAAGTATAGATTTATTACCCCCCCATGTGTTACAATTAAAATTTTCTTATTTGAATATTTTAAATCAATTTCTTGAATTCTTTTTGAAAATCTCTCTAATGCATGATTAGCAGTTTCCCACTTATTATATGACTGATTCCTATTTTTCATGCAGAGCTTCATTATTTTGATATATTCGTCTTTTTTTAGAAATTTTCCTTGATCTCTCATAATCTCATTTAAATTCTTATCTCTAATTATTTCCTTAGTGAGTTTTTCAAATAAAAGATTAGCTGTTTGATATGCTTTCTCTTCATTTGAACTAATTATGATATCAATATCTTTAAATACACTTAGTTGTGAAAGTTTAAGAACATCTTTTTTACCTTTTTCAGTAAGTAGCCATTGAGATATTTTGATGTTACTATCAACTTTAGTTTCAGCATGTCTTAAAAAAATGAATGTGTTATTTGGCATAGAGTTAAAAATTTACCTTGTTTTTAGTATCTTCATTAATATTAGGAAAAATCTGGAAAAAATATATCTAATTATTAAAAGATTAAACGTATATCTTATTAATTTTAATAATCGATATTTCTTTGGTTTGAATGTGCTTAATTCTTTATCATATGTAATCTTAGATATAAAAAAGTTTTTTCTAACAACAGAAAGAAGTAAAGAATAAGTCATAATAGCTATTATATCCCATGCCCTTTTCTGATGATCTTTTGGATAATTTAATTTTTCTCCCATTGCCAACCTAGCAATCTCAATAACATGAAAAATATCTATTTTACTTCTTTTAAGTTCTTTTGTAGCCCATAGTAAATAAATACAACCACCACAATAGGATATTAAAGCTTTTGCTTCAGTTTCTTCAGCTTCCTTGAATTTTTTAAAACCTTCAGACATTATGTCAAATATTATTGAAATATTTTTTACCCATGATGCTCCTGCACCGAATCCACAACAGAGTGAATCTTTTCTATTATGTTTCATTTCAATAATTCTGCATCCACATTTCTTTAATATTTCTCGAGGAGTCTCCCAATAAGCACCACCTGAAGTCTTTGAATAACAATTATCATGAACTGTTACTTTCAAATTTAATTGACTTTTTAGCTGAATTTCACCAGAATTAATATTATCTAATAGCCATTGGTTAAAATTAACAAATTCTTGAGTATGAACTACTCCCATCTCTTTAGGATGAACATCTTTAAATATATATTCGACCGCATCTAAACAAGCAACAACTTTCTTAACACCCCAGTCATCAAAATCATTCTTTGTTCTCTGAGCGATCCTTTGTACAACATCTAAGTATCCACCTTGATATAAATATGCTCCACCTTCCCATTGATCAATTCTGTCAATAGGTTTAAAATATTCTAATAATTTACTTCCACCTATTATAAATGGAAATAAATGTGTATAGTTGCCAATCAGTAACGGTGTATCATTTGGTTTTGGGATATAATTAAACCATTTATAAATCCATCTTCTTTCCTGATTTGATAAAAAAATATTTAGTAGTTGCCAAATATTATTTTGTTCAGTAGGACACACAAATCGATACAATGACGGGGCTGCTCTTTTTTTGTAAAGGTCATTCCATCTCTCAAGAATCAAATTATAGGGATTTGCATTTTGAGGACAATACAAATTACAAGAAAAACACGTATTACATTTAGTTAGGGCATATTTGGATTCCTTTCCTTCAATTAAGTTCTTAATCTCTTCCTTTGCCTCTTCAATAGGTAGTTTTAAAACAGGACATAAATGCAGGCATTCACCACACAAATTACATAGGTCTTCTCTAAAACCTGATATTCTTTTGGTTTTACTCACTTTTACCAAGCCTCTTTATAATCAGGGGGATTCTCAGGAATCTTTTCAATTTTAAAAGTTTTCTTAGAATACAGCTTAGGAAGTTGATTTTTAACAGCACCCCAGAAAAAATGTTTTCCTCTATCTTTTTTAGCTTTCTCTGTTAATGTTGGTTTATCTCCAATTGCCATCTGTATTAATTCAATAATATGATATATGTTTAGTTTCTTAAAATATAATTTTTTGTTACCTCCGAATGTTGCTAAGCAACCAGCACAATAAATGCATACTGCATCTACTTTAGTATTTTTAAAAGCTCTAAAATTCCGTATTGCAGAAGATCTTATTTTAAATGAATGATAAGATGAATCAACTGAAAATCCCGCCCCAATACCACAACAACGAATATTCTCTCGAGAAAAATCGGTTTCAATAATTTTTGCTCCTGCTAATTTCAAAATTTTACGAGGTAAATCCATATATTCGTCCCCAAACATCTTAGCATAACAAGAATCTTGGATGGATATGGTCATATCTAATTTTTTTTTAAATTGAATTTCTCCTTTTTGAATTTTTTCCCATAAATATTGTATATATGGTTTAATCTCTTCAAATTTATACGTTAAACCATAACGAGGTAAGACATACTTGAACACATTAGTTCCTGCTGTGCATAATACAAGCAGCTTTTTTGGTTTTAAAATATTAAACCATTTATCTAATCTTTTAGTAATTTGATAAAGTTCCTCAGTGTATCCTGTTCGAAATAAAGTTTCACCACAACAATATTCTAAACGACCTCTTATATCTAAATCCTTAAAAAAACTAGCTTGTGCGAGTTCAGCAAATGTTATGATATTACACCCAGGATAAGTCAGTGTATCTCCCTTTAAAGGTTCTAAAGAAGCCCAACTCTTAACAAGATCTTTTGTTTTTTCTGGTAAATGATCCATAACGTAGGAGCGGAAGTTAGGATAATATGGATAAAGGGTCATATAATGTTTTGCTCTCACTTTCAGCCCTTCTTTTTGATATTGCTCATTCCATCGTTGTAGAACAAGACCAGCTGGATGGGCATTCTCGGGACAATAAAAATTACATGAAAAACAGCTCTGACATTCACTTAAAACTTTTTTGGTCTTCTCTCCCGCAATTAATTTTTTAATCTCATCAATTGCTAAATCTTTAGGAAGTAACATTACTGGACATTTATGAAAACATTCGCCACAGCGAGTGCATGCTTTCTCATCAAAGTCAGAAAAAAATTCTTTACTTACTGGTTGTATTTTAGATATTTTTAATCCCCTTTTAAAAACTTAAATCAATTTATCTAATATTAGTTGATATTAATATAATTCTTATTGTTTTTATGGAGCCAATATTATAATAATGATATACACTAACATAAGATTTCCTAATATAATTCCAGTATCTTTTAGCGATGTTCTTCCTAATAGATCAGTCCGAGGTTTTCTATAAATATACATAATTCCAAGTGGAAAAAATACAATTGGCAAGAATATCCAGTATTTTGTAATAATGAATGAGATTATTGAAATTAGTAAAGAAATTATACAAGCTACCCAAATTACTATTTGAGATGATCTTGGTTTTAATTTAGCTAATGAGTCTCCATCAATCATCTCATGAACCATTTGCCCTGTAAACGCTACAGTTGTTATTGCCGCTAATATTAATGATTCAAATAATCCCAACTCTGGGAAAATATTAATAAACACATCTCCAGCATTAATTTTAATCATAAAATAAGGTAAAATTATATGAGAAATGCCCAAAATAATATGATTAATAATAACAAGTTTTTTAAATATACAATAGAAAACTACCATAAATACAATTAACGCTAGGTAGAATCCTAAAATTGGATTAACTAGTATATCATTCATGAAACACATGGTTCCTAACATAAAACTTGCGATTGCGAGAACAGCAATTTCCTTTCTGCCATATCCTTTCACTCGTTCTAATGT
>CAYNEU010000429.1:0-5221 GCA_964396275.1 uncultured archaeon
ATATATCAATAAAGCATTATAATCAACAAAACTTCATTCTATTTGAGTTTCTTATTCCAGAAGGTTTAGAAAACACGTCTTCAGGCGAAAATTCAGAACTTATTACATCATTCCCTTCATTTCTAAACATAAGCACTAATATAAAAATATTTACTTTTAGGAATACGATATTTTGCCCTCCTTCAAGAAAAATTGGCACTACTTCTGCCCCTGTTTTATTTTATGATGACGATTTAAACTGTTTTGTATTATCCCCACTGGATGGTTTTTTAAATACAATAATCTCACAGGATAAAAATAATAGAATATCTTGCGGTATCCAAGGAGAAATTAAAGAATTACCAAAGAATTTTTCGCAAAGATTTATTCTCCTTTATAGCAAAGGGATAAATAAATCATTAGAACAATTGGGAGATATTTTATTAAGATATCATGATTCTAAGCGTAAGAGTCTTTATGCCAATGTCGTTACCTCATATTTAGGATACTGGACCGATAATGGAGGTTATTATTATTATAATACAGAGAAAGGAATGAATTATGAAGAAACAATGGTAGCAGTTAAGGAATATTTCGATAAAAATAGTATCCCGATAAAATATTATAATTTTGATAGTTGGTGGTATTTAAAACATACAAATAAAACTTTTACAACAATATTTAGGCCTCTAATTCGAATATTGGGAGGTGGACTTTATGGTAATACATTACGTTGGGAGGTAGATCCTAAAAATTTCACTACTGATTTGAAAACATACCACCGGGAAAAATTTCAAAAACCAATTACAGCTCATAATCGACGCTGGGATGCAAGATCTCCTTATGTTGAAAAATTTGAGTTTGAAACTTATAAAAATCATGCTATTTCTCTGAAAAAGAAATTTTGGCAATGGTTAATGAAACATGCTAAAGAAAGTGGGATTGAGGTATATGAACAAGATTGGATGAAAAATCAAATTGCTAGTATTCCAATTTTAAGACAAAATTTTAATGCTCAAGAAGATTGGTTGAATAATATGGCTATATCTGCTGAGGAAAATGATGTTGATGTGTACTATTGTATGCAAACTCCTGGAATCTTGTTATATAGTATAATGCATTCAAATATTAATATTTCTCGATGTTCAGGCGATTATAATCAAAGATGGCCTCTAACTTATAGATTTATTCACTCTACTCAAACAAATATACTATTTAATGCTTTAGGGATTAATTCACATCCAGATGTATTTCGTTCAAGAACAATGCAAAATGTAAAATTAAGACCATTTGGAGAGAAATATCCTGATTTTACATGTCTTTATCAAATCTTAAATGCTGGAGTTGTTGCTCCTGGAGATAAAAAAGAAAATATTAATTGGCCACTCCTAAAAAAAACATGTAGAGATGATGGGTTATTACTAAAACCTGATAAATCATTAACTGTAAATGATTTAATGTTTAAGAAACATAAAAAATACTATATTTGTGATACTTACACTAAAATAAGTAATTTAATATGGAGATACATTTTAATTTCCAATGTCTGGCCAAGAAGAGTCAAAGAAACATTTTTTACACTGAAAGATCTAGGATTTGAAGAAAAAGACTATATCCTCTACGATTACCATTCTGGTTTCATAAAGCGAGTTAAAATCGATGAATTTATTGAAGTGGGACGATTGAGAAGATATGGATACAAATATTATGTTATATGCCCAATTACTATAAATGGGATGGCTATAATTGGGTGTCCGGATAAATTTATTAGTTGTTCGGGAAAATTAATCATACAAGTTGATGTTACCGAGAATTCCTTAAACTTTTTAGTCGAGAACATAAAGAATGCCGATGTTAAATTAATAATTTACTCAGAAAATAGACCAAGTTCGATTCAAGTTGATAATGAAATAATGAATTTATGGAGTTACAATAAGGATATGAATAAAATAGAATTAAATTTAAAGTTTGATAAAGTCACTAGAAAAAAAGTTTTAATCCATAACTAATAGAGAAAAGATATGAGAATATGGTTAAAAAATTAATAGTTTTTTCAGCAGTTCAAGACCATAATGTCATTATTCAAGTTATTAATAAACTAAAACGGATAAAGGAATTTAATTTAAAACTCCACGATCCAACAAAAGACTATTTCTATCTCCCAGAAATGCCACAATTTATTAAGAACGCTGATAAAATAATTGTAAAAGTGAGAAATGAATGTTCTATTGATTTATTACATTTCGCTAAACTTTATAACATCCCTACATTGCATGATGTTGATACTATTTTAATGTGTAAGAATAAGATAGCTCTCGATTATGCTTTAAGGAAAGTATTTAAAAATCATGAAGAAAATTTAGGCGAATTTTTAATGCCTAATTCATGGACTCAATCTTTATCGGATGTAAGTAAATTTAAAGAATGGGCTTTACCAAAATTACCATTAGTTATCAAAAGTCATTATCAACATGATAAATATAATAGATTTAATTTTCTAGTCCAAAAAATCGATGAAGTTGAGAAATTCTGTGAAAGATATAAAGAGTTTTTATTCTACGACGTGTATATCCAAGAGTTCATAGAATGTGATGGATTTGAGCGAAAAGTTTATGTAATTGGAGATAAAGCTTTTGGCATTAAAAGAGAAAACCCAATTTATAAATATTTAAGAGAAAAACCTGAAAATATTGACGTTAGCTTGATTGAACGAGAAGAATTTAAAATTTCTGAAGAAATATATAGATTATCAAGGATTTTATCCACTGAGTTAAACCTTAAGATTTTTGGATTTGATTTAGTACGACCTATAGCCCAAGATAAATTTTACATTATTGATTTAAATGATTTTCCAAGTTTTAGAGGAATTCCCAATATTGAAGAAGAGTTAATGAATTATATTAAAAACTATGCTTTAACTCCTTAAGGAATTATTAAAAATGGAATTATAATTAAGTATGCGATAACTCCATAAGAAATACAAAAATATCCAAAACCAATTTTCTGAGCTATATGGAGTAAAATTTCAATGGTTATATAACCTATCAAAAAACTTATAATAGTAATTAAAATGATTAAAAATGGATCTATTAATCCGAAAACTGAACCTTCTCCAAAAATAATATCAACAATTATTGACGCAATAGCAACTGGTACTGACATTAAAAAGCTTAACCTTAACGCGGCGTCTTGGTTGTAATTTTCTAACAAAACTGAAGATACGGTGACTCCTGAGCGGGAAATCCCGGGTAAAATTGAGACGCCTTGAACTAGGCCCGCTAAAAAACTATCTTTAGTGATCTCATTTGGGGGAGCATCTTCAAGAGTACTTTTTCCATAAATTTTTCGTGTTTTAAGCAAAATAACACCAGTAATAATTAATAATCCTGAAATAATTAGTGTTATTAAGTCTCCTTGGAAAGCGGTAAATGCTTCTGATATAACTATTCTAAATATAAAATAGAGAGGTAGGGCTGTAATTGCTGTTCCTATCGTAGCATAAATTAGCCAATTTCTTTTTTTAATGTCGATTTCATCCACGATATATGTTTTCGGTAAAAGGCTTTTAAAAATTTTAACAAAATCAGTTCTAAATTTTAATAATACAGCAAAAGTAGTACCTAAATGTAACCAAATTGCAAGGCTGTATGCCTCTTCGGCAGAAATACCAAATAAATTCATGGATATAATAAATGTCTGACCACTTGATGATATAGGGAGCCATTCAAAAATGCCTTGTAATAGTGCAATAATTACATATTCAATCATTTTTTAAATCTCAAATCTGTTTAATCCTTTCATTAAATATTCAATAATCTCATTACGAGCTTCTCTAAATCCCTCAAGTTCTTTCATTGACGGATCTTCAATATCACCATTTTCTCCAGCAAATTCTTTGATTGTTAATATTTCTTTGCTATCTATGTTAAAAAATTCATAGATTTCTTCTTTATGTTTACCAGTCAATGTGAGAATTAGATCAACATTTTCAAGAATTTCAGGATGTTTCTTCAAATCGATTGAGAAAGAATTTTCTGATAATTTAATTCCTACCTCTTCCATAGCCATTCTTGCATCCATTGATATCAGCATACCATCTCTAGCATGAGATGATATACCACATGAACTTACGTTAATATCTAAATTATATTTTAAGAAAAAATCTTTTAAAAATCCCTCAGCCATACAACTTCTAGCCGTGTTTACACTACAAACTATTAATATTGATTTATAATGAAATTTATTTTTCATTATTAGGATGAAAAGATAGATGTAAAATAACTATTTTTATTACTTAAAACTCTCCTTGTTTACGAATTTAATTCCCGTCTTTTTCATAGTTTCTAGAGCAATTTTAATATTTCCTGCTGGTAAATCAACACCTCTAGTCAGATCTACTAAAAAATAGGCTTTATAACCAAAGTTAAAACCATCCAAGGCTGTATAGTAACAACAATAATCTAATGCTAAACCACATACAAAAATTCGTTTGATTTTTTTTGAGTTTAAATATTCTCTTAAACCTGTTTCAGATTTCTTATCATTATCTTGGAATCCAGAATAACTATCAACACTTGGATTCATCCCTTTTTTAATTATTTTATCAGCTAAATCAACCTTTAAATCTTTATGAAATTCTGCTCCTTTAGTGCCTTGTACACAATGATCCGGCCATAATAATGGACCTATAGATCCATCCTCAGATTTATATTCCTCCCCTGGAGATTTCCCAGGATGACTACTAGCAAAAGATAAATGATTTTGTGGATGCCAGTCTTGGGTTAACACCACCTGTGCTGTCTTTTTTTTAAATAATTTAGTAATGTTATTAATTCCATTTATGATTAGATCTCCTTCCTTTACTGGCAATGATCCTCCAGGGATAAAATCATATTGCATATCTACAATTATTAAGGCATCTTTCTTATCAATCTTAATATTTTTTTCAAACTCAATCTGTTCCATAATATATTCACAAAGTACAATTTCATTGAATACAATACGTAATAGTATTAATTAAATCTTATTGTATAACATATAACTAGAAATAAAGAGAATCCAAGAGAGTATACAGAAATACACGACCCATTCAAATATAGGCATAATTGTAAATATCATTCGCCCAAATGAATAACAGATCTCTCTGAAATAATTACAGAAATTTGTTATAAAAAATGGAATTAGATATACAATAAAAATTCCCGCAATTATATAACCAATATATACAGGAACTTTAGAGAAC
>CAYNEU010000430.1:0-13414 GCA_964396275.1 uncultured archaeon
TCAAAAGGAAGAAGAAGAACGCTTAACGTATCAAAAAGAATTAGAGAGAATAGAAGAAGAAAAAGCCTTAAAAGCACTTATTGAAGAAAGAAAGAGGCAAGAAAAAGAAAAGAGAGAAGCTCGACAATTAGCACTGAAAGAACGAGAAAAAAATATCCAAGAACAAATGAGTGCAAGAGAATCAGCATATTCTCTATTAGAAGAAGCTGGAAAGTACCTGAAGCATCGTATTCCCAACTATAATAAAGCAATATCTCTGTATATTCAAGCAAGGCATATTTTAGAAGAGAATATTGGTTGGGAACCCGAGATAAAAAATTTAAATGCCTTGATTAAAGATTTACAACAAGAGCAGTCGAATTTTTTTGAAAAGAAAAGATTAGAAGAACAAGCTCACCTGCAAAGGCAAAATGAATATGCATTATTTCAAGAAGAAGTGAAGAAAAGACGGTTAGAACAAGAAAAGCTAAAACGAAAACAAGAAAAGCAATATAGAAATGTAATTCTGAAAAGACGACAAGTTGATAAATTAAGAGATGATGGGTTAAAACTTATTGATGAAGGCAAAAAATGGTCATCCTATCATAATTTTGAAAAGGCATATCAAAATTTTGACTCTGCAATATTGAAGTTCAAGGAAATTGGATGGGATGAAGAAGTAAAATATATTGAAACCGAAATTAAAAATACAAAATTATTAGAAGAAAAAGTTAAAAAACAGGAACTTAGGATGCAAACTATCCAAGATCAATTAGATAAGCAAAGAGCTTTAGAAGATAGCCGTAGAAAAGCTGAAGAAGCAAAATTAAAGAATATGATTGGAGAGGTAGGTGCCCTAGCAGATGAAGTAATAGGTCTAATTGAACAAAAAAGACAAAAACAAAAATCAGCTGAAAAGCAGAAAGAAAAGAAGATTACAGATAAAGCAAAGGAATTTCGTAAAGAGATGGGAGATTTAATAAAAATTAAACAAGAACTTATAGAGGAAATTGGAGAAAAGGAAAAAAAAAGTAGTAAATTCCAAGAAGAACTGCAGAAAGCCAAAGAAAGGGAAGAAGTTGATAATCTTAAAAGAATGATTAAAGAAACTGCTAAAAAGAAAAAAGGTTAAAAATCATCATCTAAAAAAAAAATATTAACTATTTATCTAAATTATTTTCTTATTATTTGTAATAAACGACTAAAAGAGTTTAAATTTAGATCTTGAAATATAAATATTATAATAATAAAAAATAGCGTTTTTTAAAATGACTGAAAAAACAGATGATATTGTTAAGTCCCGCATGTATGCTAGACAACAATTAATTGAAGGGTGGGATCAAGAGACAATAGATAATGGAACAATCATGATTATTGGTGTAGGCGCCCTTGGTTGCGAAATAGCTAAGGATTTCGCTCTAATGGGAATTGGTAAGTTGATTCTTGTTGATCTAGATACTATTGAAACTTCTAATTTATCGCGACAAATGCTTTTTAAGCCAGGGGATGAAGGTCGTCCTAAAGCTGAAGTTGCAGCAGAAAGATTGAAGGAAATGAATCCTTATCTTAATGTTGATTTTTACTTCGAAAAACTCCAGAAATTACCAATGTCTGTTTATGAAGAATCTGATGTGGTAGTTGCGGCTTTAGATAATTTTAACGCGAGGTTGGATTTAAATAAGATATGCTTACGATTGAAGAAACCAATGGTTGAAGGAGCTACTCATGCTTTTGAGGGTCACATCCAAATTGTAATTCCTGAGGGATCTGGATTACAGTATAAGAATAGGGATAAAGAAATCGATAATTTAGTTGAAGCAAAGCTTTGGGACATAAGTGAAAGAGATTATCCCGAATATTTTAGAGCCCAAAAAAGAATTGAAGAATTAGAAGAAGAAATTGAGTCTATAAAAGCAGAAAAAATAACTCCTTTAATCCAAAGATTTCGAAAAGAAATTGAAATGGTTTTTGATTGGAAACACGCCCCCGAACTATTAGATCAAACCCCCTGTTATAGATGTTTAGTACCAATACCTCCAGCGGATGATAAACTCGTTGCGGCATGTACACTAAAAGGATTACCACGTAATAGGAATCACTGCGTAATAAAAGCAGAAGTCGATTTTGAAAAGAAGTATGGGCACAAACCTGATTTAAATCTAAACGATGAAGTAATTATGCTAAGAGAATTAGCTCAAGAGGAATTAATAAAACTAAGAGAAAGAGTATTTAATGAAAATGTTCCTCCTGAAAAGAGAGAAACCTTAACAGAAGAAGAGATTGAAGAATGGAAGAAAAATATTGAAGAAACATTTGGATCAGATTATAAATTTGAAGAAATGGAAAATATTTTAGGTAATAAAATTGCAGCTATACAAACGGTAAGCTCTGTTATTGCTAGTATCCAATCTCAAGAAGCATTAAAATTATTGTTTAGAGTTAAAGGAAGGAATATAGGAGCTCCAATGGATCCACCATATGTAAATTATAACGGGATATATGGGCAATTCGATCATTTAGACATCATTAAAAGAGAAGATTGTCTAGCTTGTGGGAAAATAGAAGGAGAAGAGAATGTACAAATTGTTGTTCCATTTGATGCTGACGTTGGTTATATTTTTAAAGCCATGAAAATAACAGGATTTGAGTTGGATCCAGAATTATGGATGATAACCGATCCAATGACTAAAGAGATTTATTGGAATCCGTATATGCCTTCACTGAAAGACCCTGATATCAAATTAACTTCATTAAAAATAAAGAGTAACGATATCATATCTTTAACCCCGCTAGGAAAGGCCTTAGCAGAGTCAGAAATTAAAAAATATAATGTCATAATCTCTTTTATGTGAAATTCAATTTTTTAATTTTAAATTTGTATCTGAAATAAAGGTGTTGTCGATTCCAGAAAAGTTAAAGAAAGATGAACCAATGAGTAAATCACATTTTGAGTTTATGATAAAACACTTCAATAAACGTGATAAAGAGTATCCCCCTCTTAATAAAATTAGAAAAACTAAAATTAAAGAGGGAAACATTGTACTAGATTATGGCTGTGGTCCAGGTAGTTACTCAATTGCGGCAGCACAGGTTGTCGGTGACTTAGGAAAAGTATATGCTGCGGATATTCATACATTAGCGATCGATGAAGTTAAAAACAGAGCAAGAGAAAAGGGAATAAAAAACATTGAGACAATTTTAACTGACTGTGATACAAATTTAGATGAAAATTCTATTGATGTTGTTTTGTTATTAGATATTTACCATCATCTTTCAGATCCAAAGAGGATCTTAGAAGAATTACACCGTGTTTTAAAAAAAGATGGATCACTTTCTGTAGATGATCATCATTTTAAAGATGACGAAATTATACGCAAAATTACCAGTACAAAATTATTTAAATTTTCTGAGAGAAAGGAAGAGCTCTTTAATTTTATAAAAGTATAGAATTACTTGAAATATTTATTTTATTTTATTTTATTTTGCTTTTTGTTTTATTTACAAGTTCTATTAAATCATCTATATAGTAGGCTTCAATACTAGCATTTTTCCCAGTTAATACATCATGTTCTAAATCCCCAAAATATATCATTTCTTCCTTCTTTATTTTAAAGTGTTTTTGAATCTTTAATAGACCCATAGGAGAGGGTTTCCATTTCCTTACATCTTCCCTACCGACAATATACTCTATCTTATTAACTATATTTGCGAGTTCTAAAGCCCGTTTAATAGTATTTCGTGTATTAAGAGAGAGAATGGCAAACTTCGCTTCTTTTTTAACACCAAATAATTCTTTATTATTAATAAAAAAAATAGTTTCTTCAATAAGTTGAGTATCTTTTATGTTTTTAAGCTCAAATTCTCGAATCAAATCAAAAAAGTTGCTCAAGAATGCTTCATCTTGCTTTTGAACAACTTGATTAAGACAGGTAGAAATTCTTTTAATCTTACAATCTTCATTATAATATTCCTTATACCTCTCAATTAAAATATCTCTTAACGTATCCCAATCCGCTGATAATCTTACCACTGTGCCATCTAAGTCGAAAATTATGATTTTTTTATTTGCAAATGAAATATTCATAATGATCTATTAGAGAATTTGATAACTTATTGGATTGAAATTTCTAAAACATAAAAATTAAAAATGAAAGATAAAAAAGAATTAAAGAAAGGCTCGAGATTGACGATCTGGTTAATCTCCTAGTCTTTTGCATACTTGTCTGTCCACGATTTTGCTTTAGCCTCAAACTTTTTCTGTGCTCTAAAATATTGCTCACCTGCTTCATGGTTTAATGGATCTCCTGGATTAAAGAAAGGAGGTTCAACATGCATCATCCCTTTTAATGCTTCTATAATATTTGTAAGTGTTTTACTTGGAGTCCAACCTGATGCACCTGTACTAGCGTCTACTTTACCTACAAGATCTGGATTAATTAAATCTAAACAGATATTTAATTTTCCTGGAGGAATTGAAGAATCAATATTAGGATGCCACATTAAAGTGACAGCATATGCGTAAGGAGGAGCAAATGGGTAGTTTTCAGGAAACTTGATTTCAAATACAAACTTACCATCAGCATAAGGAGTACCTTTTTTCCCAATAATGGTGAGTCTTAAATGATCAATACTTCTACCCCATGGTTCTAAAATTACAAGTGGTTCATTTTTATATGACTCGATTGCCTCAGTATAGTCTGTTTCTTCTCTGATGATTATCACCCATCTTTTAATTTTGCATTTAAATTGTAATTGTTATATTACTTTAATTTTATAAAATTATGGATTAATATATTAAAAATTTTTCACAACAAAAGTATTTT
Source organism: uncultured archaeon (assembly GCA_964396275.1). Classification (GTDB taxonomy): domain Archaea; phylum Asgardarchaeota; class Lokiarchaeia; order Sigyniarchaeales; family SOKP01; genus Loki-b32. The sequence continues at coordinate 4,803 of CAYNEU010000430.1, forward strand.
ACGATTTTTAGTTGTAGAATTTTTGGGTTAATATTCTTATAATGTAAGTAATTTTTAAGTTTTGTCAAATAAAAAATCACTATTATGTCTCGCATAAATTTGTATTAACTCTAATCCAAATTTAAAAAAGCGTAAAAAATATATAAATTCTATAATTACTTAATTTAAAAAATAATCCCTCCCTAACTCAGTGGTCAGAGTGCTCGGCTGTAGATAATATCGCGTACTAAAGCTTGTAGCTAATGAAGTTACGTCAGCCGAAACCGAGCGGTCCCCGGCTCGAAATATGGATTTGAATCGAATCTCACTAGATTCCGGGGGGAGGGACCATTATATTTAATATTCGAATGAAAAATACATAAATGATGAGAAAATAATTATATGAATCAGAAAGATCCTAATTTTGATCAGCATGAACTTGAGAAAATTCGTATGAGAAAAATGAAGGCATTAATGGACGCCAAAAAGATAAAAGAAGCAGCTCAAGAAAGAATAGTTTCTGTTTCTGAAAAAATAGATTTTGTCTTAAGAGTTGTTCTAGCTCCAGAAGCATATAATTATTTAAATAATATTAAGAATAATGAGCCAAATGTCTATCAAGCTATTTATAATGAATTAATTAGCCCAGACGTTGTACAAAGTATTGATTATTTACTTGCAATAATTCAAAAGCAAGGAGGGGTTCCAAGAAAAATCCCTTTAGATGCAATTATATATTTAGAACGGAAAGTTAAAGGGATAAAATCTAAGATACAGGTGAAACGAGGGGATGATATGATGGATTTAAGCTCATATCTTAGTAAAGAATAAATTACATTTTAATATTGTATTGTATTTATTATTGTTCTCTTCCAGAAATTATCGCTACTACTTCCCATTCATCATTAGGAAGAGAATTTGCGGATATATCAAAAAATTGAAACGCAAACGGTCTCCCAAATATTTGTTCGACCATAAAACTAAAAGAACTTATTGTAAAGATAAAAATTCTCTTTAAAATTGACTCTGTTTTAGCTTGAATATTTAATTGGCTCATTACGTCTTCAATAATTTCGATTTCTTTATCGTTATAGTGATATTTAAACACTAATTTAAAATCAACCGGAGTTGGAGCTTCTGGTTCTGAAAATGATAAACCCTTCTTCCGAAAATGAAAAAATGTATTCAAATAAAAACTAAAGATTTCCTCATGATGATCTACTAAGAGATTAGAAATACGAGAACGTTCTTTATATTGAGGCCAATAATTTTGCATTAATTCTAAAAGCCGAGGGTAATTTTTATATTTATTTTCGCTCTCCTTCTTTAAATAATTAAGTAATTGGTTTTTAAGAGGTTTAAACTCTGATTGTTGGCCAACTCGAGTGATGAATTTTCGGAAGTTTTGACTCATTCTCTTAAGATGATAAATAATTTTATATGAACTATCTACAAATACATTTATTTTTTTCTATGATATTTTGATAATACAAGTTCTCATATTTATTACTACTTTTTTTTACAACTTATTAACTATTACCTAGAATAATAAAAGAGATTTGTAATATACAATAATAAAATTAAAAGGAATTTTAATTTATATAACAATTATAGTCATGGTTGATAAAGTTGGTTTAATTTATACTGAGGAGTATCAGAAATACAATTTTGGTAGAGATCACCCTTTAAGACCCTTAAGACTTAAATTAACCTATAGTCTGATGGAAAAATTGAACCTCTTAGATCATGAAAGGCTTACAATTCTGAGCCCACGAGTAGCCACACAGCAAGAAATTGAAAGAGTACATTCGCCACAATATGTAGAAGTTGTTAAAAAATTAAGTGAAAACCCCGAAGATAAAAGTGTGGTTCCCTATCGATATGGATTAGGTCCAGGAGATAATCCGATATTTAAGGGAATGTATGAAGCATCTGCTTTAGTGTGTGGAGCTTCTATTATAGCAGCAGAAACGGTTTGGAGCAATGAAGAATTTAAAACTACTTTTAATCCCGCAGGGGGGTTACACCATGCTATGGAAGATAAAGCATCAGGATTTTGTATTTTCAATGATATTGGAGTTGCAATTAAGCATCTAAAGAAATTAAAAGAAGACATTAGAATTGCTTATTTGGACATTGATTGTCACCATGGAGATGGTGTTCAAAAGTTATTTTATGAGGATCCTAACGTATTAAAAATATCTTATCACCAAGATGGAAGATTTCTTTTTCCAGGGACAGGATCCATTAATGAGATTGGAGAAGGAAAAGGGAAAGGGTATTCTATTAACTTCCCCTTACTTCCTGGAACATATAATAAACCATTCATAAATTTATTTAGAAAAACCGCGCCAAAATTATTAGAAGCATATGCCCCGGATATTTTGATAACTCAACTTGGTGTCGATACATATTATGATGACCCATTAACTCAAATGGGCTTTTCTTTAGCAGTTTATAGAGACATTGCTCAAACACTTAAAACCTCTGCCCGTGATTATTGCAATAACAAATGGTTAGCGGTAGGAGGGGGTGGGTATTTAATGACTGTAGTTCCAAGAGCATGGACTATTTTCTTAGCAAGGATGCTTGATGTAGAGTTAAGAAATGAATTACCAGATAGTTGGATAGAAGAAGTTAAAAAAAATGTTCCCTTTGAAGATACCCCTTATTTATTGTGGGATAGAGGAGAAAAAGTAGAAGTTCAGATGCTTTCTCATCCAGAAATTGCAAAAAAAATTATAGATTATACAAAAGGTCTAATAGAAATTTCTAATGAGAAATATCTGCCAAATTTGAGTAAAGCATGAAATTTTCAAATATAATTTTATCTTAGTATTATATAGAATGCCTTTAATGAAATTTATTAATCCTTTTACCCGTTTACATTTATTTTTTAGAGAAAGTTTTTTCATAACCAAGATAAAGATAATATATCACATGAGCAAATGTCCAATCTTTTTTCCACTCATAATGCGAAATCGGAATCTTTCTATCATAAAGCAATTAAAAGATTATTTCTCAAATTTATTTCTGAAAATAACAAGAATGTTAGAGAGAAATCACTTGAAAAATATATTAATAAGAGAAGAGCAGATGTTTATTTTAGGTTAAATTCTGGGGAGCAAATTGTTGTAGAAGTTCAGAATTCAAAAATTACAGTAAAAGAAATTGTTGCTCGAACTAACCATTATAACAAAATGGGAATATATGTTTTATGGATCCTCTATGGAAATGGTTCTTGTATTGCTTCACCGAAATATCCTCAAGATAAAAAGAATATAAAAATTAGTCCTGCTGAAAATTTTTTACATAGGATGTATGGTGGAAGAGTATATTATGTCAATTTTAACTTTTATGAAGAAAAAACTACAATCTCTGCTCCTTTTGCTTTACATTTCTCTCATTCTTCAAATAAGAAGAATAGAAAGATTTTCCGAACAAAATATGATGTTTATTATATCAAAAATGTTAATTATACCAAAATTCCAAGTTGGAATTTACTGTGCGTAGAATTTAATGAGTTTAAATTAGCTAGATTCTATGACAAAAGCATAAAACGAGTAATCAAAAGTCAAATTATTAGTTTTTACAAGAAAAATTTAAAAAAGGAAACATCTCAAAAGAAAATACTCAACTCAATCATTACAGGTTTTAAACAAAAATATGGATTGTCCTTGATTTTACAAACGCTTTTAGAATTAACAAAAGAAAAAAAAATTGAATTAAATCACAGAATTATTAATAAAATTCAGAAAAAATTGCATTACTAATATTCATAAAATGTCAAAAAGTCGTTAGATTAGAACCATTTTTAAAGATCTTATCAAATCACTATTAAAATCACAAAAACAATTATAATTATTTAAGATTAGCTAATATTGAACCTTTACATTAAAGTCAATTTTGTCATGAGAAAAAAAGGAAATCCTTAAATACTAGTTTTTGATGAACATTAAATGATGTAAAACAAAAAAAGATCGGATAATCATGATACTAAAATATATTCTTATACCTAATGCCGTTGAATCGGCTAAATACCTCAACCCTTAACCCTGTTATTAGATAAATACTGTCTCCTCTTTTTGATTTTGATTATCATGTTTTCCGATTTTTTCTCTTTTTTCTTATAATTTTCCCAGAGATAGATCTGAAAAATTTTACATAGATACATAACTGAATCTATGCTCCAGCTAATGTTCCATGGCTTCTTCAGATTCAGATAAAAACGAGACTTCTCTAACTCCAAGGTTATATTTTCTTTTCTTTCATTAGTCCTCCTATAATTACGATGATAAATCCTATAATCAACATTACTAACGAGGTTGGATAAGGAATATACATACGTAATCCAATAATATTAGCTGAAATATTCATTGCCTCCAAAAATAAACCTCCTAGTATTAGAATCAATCCTATAAGCACCAACCAATAATCTCTGCTCTTTTTTGCCCAATTAGCACCAAGTATAATACAAGTAAGTCCTGTAATAATCAGAATGCAATCTATAACAAATCCTATTAGAGCTATCTCCCATACCATGGCAGAAATGATATATAAGGGTACTGAACCAATATACAGTATAAGCCCAATAACTATTAGCTTATTTCCAATATCTAATTTATCCAACAAAATCCCTCCTATTTTTAATATTCTTTTTATGATATAACAGATCTAAGTCATAAAAAGGAAGATATGTTCCTTATATAAAAATTACGGTTGGTAATTTTAATGAACTCATAGATTTTTTTTTTAAAGGCTGTAAAATTTTATATTAGATTAATAGAGGATCTTTAGGGTTATATGTTACTTGTTCACATTTTTCTTTACCAACAATGAGATCATCTTCTAGTCTTATACCCCATTTACCAATCCAATATAAACCAGGTTCATTTGTATACACCATATTCTCTTTTAGTATAGACGATTCAGGAGCTTTTGAACTTACTCGAGGACCTACACCGTGTGCTTCGAAATCTAGTGCATGTCCTAATCCATGAAAAAATAATTTCTCATGATCATAACCCTTTTCAGTTAAATATTCGCGACATTTTATTGCGGGTAAACAACTTGGAGTACCATCAGTGTAATATTTATTTGCAATTACTTTTGACTCATAAAGTGCATTATAGGCATCTATAAATTTTTTTGAAGGATTACTACCTACCCAATATGTCCAAGTAATATCAGAACACATTTCATCAATTTGCATACCAGTATCAATTAGAAGAGGACCAGGTTTTATTTTTTCATTTGAAGAATTATGGTGTGGGTCAGCAGAATGTTCCCCAGTGCCCACGATTGCTGGAAAAGCGGGTTTACCTACTTTTGCATATTCATATTCTAATTTTGCCATTACTTCCCTTTCAGTCATGCCGATTTTTGCGAAATCTGGAACAGTTTCTAGTAATTCAATAGTAGCTTTACATACATTTCGTAAATCTTCAAGTTCTTCTACAGATTTAACGCTTCTTAGTTCATATATTATAGGTGCTGCTGAAATAAACTCTGTAGTGGGTAATAATTTTTTAAGTGCTGAATAAGTACCAAATGGTATATAATCTGCATATGAAGTTGAATTCTCTTGAAAAATATTCTCTCCAAAATCAAGAGCTAGCTTTGGTTTGCTAACGAACTTTTTTAATTTTTCAACAAATTCGCTTAAAGAATTAAACGGAATTACTTCTGCGTCTACTCCCTTTTTTTTAAGAGAATTTTTAACCATATTTGCTTCCATAACCACGGGGAAAACTTTATGGTTGCCATCAGCAGCAATAAAAATCGCGTGAAGAGCATGAGACCCAACTCCTAATAGATATCGAGAGTGGATATCGTTATCTTCATTGACAACTATTAACCAACCATCTCCATTGATTTCTTGGAGTATTTGTTGAGCTTTTTCAAATTTATTCATATATCAAATCATTACATGGTTTTTAATTAATTTTATTGAAATATAGAATTTTTGATATATTTGTACAAAAATAAAAATTTATAAATTTAAATTCTATCGAATAATTGTTATAATCTATTGATACAAGGAAAAAAGAATTTTTACTAATTTTTTATTTTTTAAGAATAAAAATATTTATTATAACTTAGTCCATTAATTAATAAGGATTAACAAAAATATTCAATTAAGTTGAGGAATGATATGACAGAAATAAAAAAACTACAATTAAGTACGGGAACAGAGGTAGATTTTGATAAAAAAGCACCAACTACTCTCTTTGAGCTGATAATTAGCGAGATATTGATTCCTAAATATAAAGAAAATGCTGATTGGAACTTAAGTTTGAATATTATCATCGAAGAAATGAATCGCCTCATAAAAAAGTATGATTTAAACCCCAAGTTAAAACTAGGATTGCTTAATGATGTTGAAGAACATTTAGATCAAGATATAGAAGAACTCACGGGAGTAGATAAAATTGAAATATTATTTTTGAATATGGATGATTATGTTGAAGATATAAAAAAGATAATAATCGCAGGGAAAGATAAAGAAGAGCTTCGCACAAGTATGGCTCAGCTGACCATGCCCTTAACGCCTTTTGAATTATCTGAACTTTTTATTTATTTAGGAAAGCGAGCTTTTTTAAAATAATAAATTTTTTATCTTTTTTTAAATTCTATTGGTTTTTCTTTCTCTTAAATTTGTAATTGGTCTACTCTGTAAAATATAGAGAAGATTATCTTCTATTGCCCGCTCAATATCTTGAGGATAATTGACATTTTTTTCAAGTTTTAATCCAATTTTAGAGAGTTGAAAAAGTTGCAACTCATCAATAGAACATACTTTTTGAAGATTTTTTTTAGTTGCTAATAAAGTTGTAGAAGATTCAGAAGGATTAGGGAAAGTTATTTTTTCTTTTTCTTCTATGACCTTTTTTATAATAATGAGTAGATGGTATTGATGAAAAATTTAGATACTTGTAAAATAAGGTCGGTTATGATGGCCCATTTATAATCATTTTGGAGATCTTAGACATAAATTTTAAAATTAAAAGTTTTATATTCTTTAACATTTAATCTAAATTAAAGTATTAAATAATATGAGATGTTTAGGAGAAAGTAAAAATGTGTAAATGGTGTATGCAACATGGAATCGGAAAAAAATGGTACATGAATGCAAGAAATTATTCAGATCAGCTTGCTGATGAATATAATCTTCAAGAATATTTAACTGAACAATGGATGAATTTTGAAGCAGTATACATCCGAAAAATTGCCGGAATATCTTCAAAAGCTTTGGGCTACAAATTACAGATGCCGATAATTGGGAAAATTCTTCGATGGAGTGTCGAGCGAATGATACACGGAGCTGTTAAACATCCGAATCCTATTAGGGCAGATGGTCATATTGGGCAAGTTATACCTATGGAAGACGCTCAAATTATTCTTTCAAAACTCGCAGCAGAACCTATAGTTGAAACCTATTGTATGTGTCGCAAGATGCAACGAGGCATAAATTATCAATGTTGTATTAATTTTGGAGTGCTTTCAGAAGTTTTAGAAAAGCTTCCGAGATTTATACCTAAAGAGAGAGCGCATCGGATATCTCGAGAAGAAGCAATGGAAAGAATAGAACAACATAATAAAAATGGATTAGTATCTACTGTTTGGTATCAACCTTATCCATATATAAATGCTATATGTAATTGTGAGAGCCCAGAATGCGGTGCATTACGCTTAAGAAATGATTTTGATCTAATGATAATGTCTAAAGCAGAATATATAATTAATTTAGATCAAGATAAGTGTCAAGGGTGTAAAGCTTGTGTATCTATGTGCCAATGGAATGCTATACGTTATATTCCATCTATTAAGAGGGTTATAATTGATTATAATAAGTGTTTTGGATGTGGAGTCTGTCGTCATGCTTGTAAACATGACGCTCTAAAGCTTATACCAAGACAAGAATTTCATGGATTTGATGGACATTTTTAGGTGGTTGTATGAGAAAAACAAAAATAAAAATTGATTATTCGAAATGTGGTCCTGAGGGTAACGTTGATCCGAGAGACTGTGCAAAATGCCTAAATGTATGCGATCCTTGTGTGTTTTTAAGACATGAGGATTTAAAATTTAAAGAAGACAATGTATTTGACCCTCAACATTGGAAGATTACAGCAATTTGGCCATCTGTTTGTACACGCTGTTATAAATGTATAGATGTATGTCCAGAAAATGCAATAAGTATTAAATGGTAAAAATTTTCTTTTTCATAATACTTTATCAAGGAATTAATCTATATCTGCTTCATTTGCTGATTTATAAAGATAGTCAAAATAATATAAGGAAGCTGGTCCAAAAGCCACATGGTCTGTTAAAATCCCAAAGTAAGACATTTTTTTTGGAAAAAAACTCTCAGAAAGCACAATAAACGCATCTTCTCCTTCATCAATAATGACGGCACTACCGAAAATTTGATCTCTCCATCTTATTTCGCAAAGTGCTTCATACTTTTTAATCAGTGTTCTGAACTTTTTATCCTCTAATGCTTCTGCCTCTACGAGAAGTCGCAAATCAGTTACACCTCGTGCTCTGGCTTTTTTCATATCTTCATAAAATACTTCCAATAATTCATATATAGTAGAAACAAGATAAATTGATGTTTTTGCTAAATTAAT
>CAYNEU010000431.1:0-3401 GCA_964396275.1 uncultured archaeon
TACCTTGCTTGGCTAATTCAAGAATATATTCATGGATAGCACTCCGTGTCTGAACATCTACTCCTAACGTCGGTTCATCTAAAATAAGAAGTTCTGGCTCGTGGAGTAACGCTCGGATTAGTTGGAGACGTCTTTTCATTCCACCTGAATAAGTTCCAACTCGATCATTCCTCCGGTCAAAAAGACCAGCAATCTTTAAAAGCTTCTCGATCTTAGGAGTTATTTCGGATTTTGGCATATTATATAATCTTGCATGAAAACCTAAATTTTCATAACCAGTGAGTTCATTATACAAAGCTAATTCTTGTGGAACAAGACCAAAAACGCCGAATAATGATTTTCGTTCACTATAGGGATCTTTTCCTTTAACTTTAATTGTTCCATTTGTTTGTTTAAGTTGTCCTGTTATCAATTTTACCAGTGTTGATTTTCCTGCTCCATTTGGTCCAATTAGACAGAAAATTTCTCCTTTATGAATTTGAAATGAAATATTTTCTAATGCAATGGTATTTGGATAATGTTTACTGACTTGATTTAATTCGATCAGAACTTTATTAGATTTTTGGCTAGAATTATCGACCCGATTTTCTTTTTCATTTCCTAACACATTACATACCCTAGTCAATTTTCATGTTTTTTATAACTATTTAAAATATAAAAACTTAAATATATTACTACTCTAGTAGTAACATAACAAAATATATTTAAATATTTTGAAATTGAAAATTCTATTTTTTAATTCTATCTAAGAATATGAATCATTTAGAAAAATTACTGCAAGAATTAGGTTTTACTCAATATGAAGCCCAAACACTTGCTACACTAATACGTTATAAAATGCTAAGTGCTCGTGAAATTCATAAATATAGTGGCGTTCCTCAACCTAAAATTTATGAAACAATGGTTAAACTTCAACAAAAAGGTTTTATTGATATTTATCCAAAAAAAAAAAAGAAAGTGTATCTGGTTAAACCAAAGGAAGTTATTCAAGAATATCTGTTAAAATATTCTCATAAAATCCAAGACTTAGGGCAGAGAAGTATTGAAATAATAGACAAAATTTATGATACAGAAGAAGCTGAAGAAATTCCTTTTGTAGGCATCGCAGGAGAAAGTACACTTCAAGAATATCTCCATATGTTGATAGATACAGCCAAAGAAACAGTTATTTCATTTATTCCTCTCTATCATTATGATGAAAAGATAATTTCAATCTTAAATAAACGTAAGAATGATATTGATATTAAATTAATATTTCATAATAGGAAAATAGGAGATTTAGAAAATCAGCTTTCAGGGATTGAAAAGTATTATCTTAACGCACCCACATTTGATATAATTAAGACTATAATTGAAAACATCGAAAATTTCCTTCCAATTGACCATAAAAAAGCATATTCATTTCAAATTGTAAAGGATATTGCAATGCAATTAGAGAATATATTTGGATTAATGATAATCGATTGGAAAAAAAGTTTTTTCAAAATTCCAATACCAATTCCACTCCCTATGGCAATATTATCAATGTTGCCACAACTTACTAACTTTCATAACTGCGGGATTAAACAAATTTTAGCATCTTCCACAAAGTTCTAAAATTGATGGATTAATGACATCTTCATAATAAATAGAAAAGGAAAGCATTAGGTGCTTAGTTTTCATTAACAAAAAAACTTGTTGAAGAAAAACAGTTCAGTAAATTTCCTTCAATTTCAAAAATCATTTTAATTGCTATACTCTTTAGAGCATTTCTATATTTAACTTTTCAATATTTTACTCTGTAAAATGTTATTCTGTATTAGCTTATACCTTAATCACGATAATTTAGATTTATTTTGATAAAAATTTAAAAATCTAGTGAAATTAGGTATCAATATCTAAGATTATTTCTAATTTTTTACTTCTTAAATAAACTAAATAAAAATTCAAAAAAGTAAAATGATGATAGAAATATGTTAAAAATGATTAAATCTAGACAAATTTCTGTTATATTATTAATAGTACTGTTTACTAGCATTACAATTTCTATATTTTTAAACAATAATTATTATAACTTACTTACTTCTACTGATGCGAAAACTTCTATTAAAGAGATCGAATCTTTATCAGATCCAAAAGTGGTTCATCCAAATTCTCTTGTGGATGCTGATAATAATAAGATAGATGACAAGTTGTCAGCATTAGTTAATGGAATAACCAAATTAGATATTGAATCACCTAATGCTTTACGTGAAAATGGTGAAAAAGTAAAGGTTTGTATTTGTGTTAATAAAAAACCTAATAATGCTTTAATTGAGAGATTAATAGGATACGGTGCAGAAATTGAAACTATTTATGATGAGTTAATTTATGCTATATATGCAATTTTGCCTGTTAGTATGATTGATATTGTCGCTACGGATAATGAAGTAACCTATATTCAGAAAGAATATTATAGTACTGCTCATTTGGACACAAGCACAATAAATATGGGAGTAAGAGGCTCTTCGTACGTATGGAATGCAAATCCTACAATTAAAGGAAATCCTTACTATACTATTGCCATTTTAGATACAGGAGTCGATTCAACACATCCAGATATGTCCAATTTTCTCTATTTTCGTGATTTCTCGGGAGAGGGCTATCCAAGTGGCAGCATTGGATATGATTATGGTCATCATGGAACACATTGTGCTTCTATTGCTGCTGGCACTGGAATAGCCGATACAGATCCAGAAATTGCTGAAGAAACTGTTTCTAATCAATTTCCATCCCCAACCGGTTCTACTTACTTAAATTGGTTCGAGATTAAAGATAATAATAATACTCCAGATACTATTGTAAGATTAGATTGGGATAATAGTGGTGGACAGGCATATTTTGGAGTAATGAATTCAACTTTGGATTGGATTACTTCTTATGGTCCCTATTCAACTACTCCAATAGAACACAACCTAGGAAATCTTACTCCTGATGCTTATTTAGTTTATATTGCACCAGCAGAAACAAGCACTTACAATAGAAATTACTCTTGTTCAATCGAACATGAATATGCTTATACATTAGATGGAGAGTATGGAGGTACACCTCTATTTACAGGTGTAGCTCCGCAAAGTAAAATTGTTAGCTTAAAAGTATTGGATGATACTGGAAGTGGGACTGATCAAATGTTACTAAATGCTTTCACCTGGATTTCAAATAATGGTAAAAATCCTCTTATAACATTACAACAGTCTCTATGTCTTTAGGTTTTGGTGGTTATATTGTCCCAACAATAGATACTGCAGTTAATAACCTTGTTGATGAAGGATTTATTTGTGTCACATCAGCTGGTAATGATGGAACTGTCACTCCAATTGGTAGTCCCGGTGTTGCACAAAAATGTATTACAGTAGGTTCTGTTAATGACGCATTTGAAGTAG
>CAYNEU010000432.1:0-4536 GCA_964396275.1 uncultured archaeon
AGGGGATATACATAATATTTAATATTTTAATAATTGATTCAATAAATTTTTTATGTAGTTATTTATAATTGGTAAATCTTGATATTTGTTCAAATAGCCATAAATATTATCACAATAAAAATTATGAACCGAAGCAGTAAAACTTAATTTTACTAACTCACTAGTGAGATTAGTGAAAATAGAAAAAATAAGAATATCTGTGGGAAGTGCTTCTATTTTAGGCTTAGGAGGATTACCCCAATTCAAAAATCCCCCAACTACATGTTATATTATGACATTCAAGAAAGGACATTGTATGGCGAATTGTGGTTTTTGTCCTCAAGCTAGATCATCAAAAAGTTCTATAGAAAAACTTTCTCGAGTTAACTGGCCAATATTTTCCTTTAAGGATTTTCTAACTAAACTAAAGTATATGCCATTTTCAAAAAAATTCGAACGGATTTGCATTCAAACTCTTAATTATCCAGAAAATTTTAACGATTTAATAGAAATTTTAACTCAGATTAGAACTTATACAGATATCCCAATATCCGTTGCCATTCCACCACTGTCAAAAGAAAAATTGATAGAATTAAAAAATAAAGGGGTTCAAAGAATAGGAATTGCGTTAGATGGTGCTACATCTGAAGTTTTTGAAAATATTAAAGGGAGTAATGTTGAAGGTCCTTATAAGTGGGAAGAACATTTTCAGAAGTTGGATGAAGCCTTGGATATTTTTTCCACTGGATATGTAAGTACTCATATCATTATCGGGCTAGGAGAATCTGAAAAAGATGTAATTGAACTTATCGAAAAATTAAATAATTTAGGTATCATCATATCCTTGTTTGCATTTACACCTATAGAAGGTACAAGATTTGAAAATTTGCATCAACCTAGCCTTCAAAGTTTTAGAAAATTACAGTTAGGAAGATTTCTTATTATCAATAATGAGAAACAGGTAAAAGATTTTACATTTAATAGAAAAGGAGAGATAATAAATATTAATATGAGGAAAAAAGAACTAAATATGATCATTAATAATACAAATGCTTTTTTAACTTCAGGATGTCCGGGATGTAACCGTCCTTTCTATACGTCTAAACCATCGGGTCCTATCTATAATTACCCACGAAAATTAACAGAAAAAGAAAAATTGGAAATATATGAATTATTGTGTAAATTTGTAAATTAAGAAGTTAATAGAAAAAATGATTGTGTGGAGATTTTTGCCATTAGAAGTTAAAAATGGCTTTTGGAATATGAGCTTAGATGAGGCGATTTTAAAAATGGCAATTGAGAAGAAATCACCGAATACATTAAGATTTTATAAATGGAAACCCTCAACAGCAAGTATTGGGAGAAATCAGAGTCTATCGAATGAAATTGATCTTCAATTCGTAAAAGAGAAAGGATTTAATATTGTAAGACGTATTACTGGAGGTGGTGCTGTTTTTCACGATGAATTTAGAGAAATTACATATTCAATTGTCTGTTCTATCAAGTTTCTCGAGAATTTAGGTGCTAAAAAGGTTTTAGATCAATTTGAGATTATAACACAAGGTATAATTATTGGATTAAATATTTATGGTCTAAAACCAGAAAAAGATGTTATTCATTGCCCGGCAATTCTACTAGATGGAAAAAAATTCTCTGGGAATGCACAAGTCAGAAAGAAAGGATATATTCTTCAGCATGGCACTATTTTATTAGACATTGACCCAGATCTGATGTATTCTGTGTTAAAGGCACCTGAGAGTGTAGGTAAATCTCGGATGGTAAAATCTGTAAGAGCTAAATGTATTGGGATTAAAAATCAAATGCAAAGTTATGACGAAAGGGAGTTGATAAATTCATTAAAAAGTGGTTTTCAAAAATCCTTAAGAATTGAATTAAAAGAAGGGACTTTTTCTGATAATGAAAGAAATTTAGCAAAAGAATTGGTAAAGGATAAATATTCGAGTAAGAAATGGTTAAAAAAATATGAATAAAGCACAGAAATTATTAGAAAAAATAGAATCTGGAAATGCAGTATGGTCTGATTATTCACAATTTATAAATATTGGGTATAAAGAGTTAGAACCATTTTTAGTTTTATCTCAAAATATTACCAAGAAGAATTTTGGAAATCTTTTAAAAATATATAATCCAACTAAGAGATTTCCTGCTATTAGTATAACAGGGAGTGAATGTGCTTTAGAGTGTGAGCATTGTAATAAGAAATACTTGAAAGGAATGAAACAATTAGTAGATAATAGAAATTTGGAACAATTCTTAATACTTCTTTCTAAGAATAATGGGGTGGGGGCGTTAATTTCGGGCGGAAGTAGGAATGATGGCTCAGTACCAATATTAGATTTTTTAGATACCATTAAAAAAGTGAAGAAAGAAACAAATTTAATTATTAATACACATACTGGGTTGTTAGATCAAGAAACTGCAAAGAAACTCGCTGATGCTAATGTTGATATCGTATCTTTTGATGTTAATATGGATGAAGAAGTTGTAAGAAATATTTATCATTTAGATATAGAATTAAGTGAATATTCAAGAGCAATTGATTTATTAAAAAAGTATAAATTAAACATTGTACCTCATATTTGTGTTGGTTTGCATTATGGAAAACTCAATAAAGAATTAGATTCTATCAAATTTATTAAAGAAACTGAAATAAATCCATCTTTGATTGTTGTTATTGTGTTAATTCCTCCTAAAAATTCTAAGATAAAGTTTGATATTCCAAAACCGGAAGATATTGCAAAAATTATAGCTCTATTAAGATTTATTTTTCCTAAAACAGAAATTTCATTAGGATGCATGAGACCTCGTGGAAAGATAAAAAGTGTGGTTGAAAAATATGCAATTAAAGCAGGTATAACAAGAATTGAAATTCCTTCTAAAGATACTTTACAATGGTTAAAAAACAACAATTCTGAAATCCAATTCAAATTTTTTTCTGCTTGTTGTGCAATTCCTGAAAAATATGAAAATTTAGCTGAAAGTAATAAATTGGAGATTAAAAGATATATAAATATCTAAAGCGGATCTATTATGAATTTTAAAGAAGAAATTAAAATTATAGGGTTAAAAGGAATTCCATTGATTAAAAAGGGAGATAAGATCACAGATATAATAATAGATGCTTTAAATAAAAATGGGATTTCTTTAGAAGACCGGGACATTATTATAATAGCCCAATCAATAATATCAAAAAGTAATGGACGAATTAGAAATTTAAATAAGATCAATCCAAGTGAGAGAGCTATTGAAATTTACAAATCTATAGCTCCAAGTATGAGAAATCTAGGATTACCTGAAAAGAATCCTAAATTAGTCCAAGCTATTTTAGATGAATCGAAGAGTATTATAAGGAGTGGGCATGTTTTAATAACTGAAACTAAACACGGGTTTATCTGTGCTGATGCTGGAATAGATAAATCTAACGCTGGTGAAGAAGGAATTATAACCTTACTACCAGAAAATCCAGATATTGATGCTGAGAAAATTAGAATTACACTAAAAAATAAAACCAATAAGGAAATTGCAGTAGTTATTTCCGATTCATTCGGAAGAGCTTTTAGAATAGGAGCTATAGGAACTGCTATTGGAGTTTCAGGGATAGATCCAATTTTAGATATGCGAGGTAAAAAAGATTTATTTGGATATGAACTTCAAACAACTATCATTGGTCAAGTTGATAGTCTAGCAGCAGCAGCACAGTTAGTTATGGGTGAATCGGATGAGGGGATTCCAATTGTGTTAATAAGAGGGTACAATTTTCAATTTAAAGAGAAGTCTAAAATTAAATCTATCTTACGAAAGAAGGAAACGGATTTATTTAGAGAGACGAAAGATGAAAAATTTCTAAAAATCCTCAAAAATCGAAGAAGCTACAAATTAGATTTTGCATCCAAGGGTGTAGATAAAAAAGTTATTGAAGAATGCATTGAACTCGCGCGTTGGGCTCCAAGTGCCCATAATGGGCAATTTTGGAGGTACATTATATTACAGAAAGGTATGCTACGTGAAAAGTTAGTAGATAAAATGAATGAAAAATTAAGATATGATTTACAGAAAGATGGAAATGATGAAGAAGTCATTAAAGCGAAAATTGAAAAAACAAGAAACAAATTTTTGAAGGTACCTTTTTTAATTTTACTATGTTTAGATCAGACAGAATTAGAAAAGTATGAAGATATTGAAAGAACACAAAATGAATTATTTTTAGGTGTACAGAGTATTAGTAGCTCAGCAACGTATCTACTCCTTGCTTTTGAAATAAAAAGATTAGCAGCGTGCTGGTATTGTGCTCCGCTATTTGCTAAAGAGATTATAAAAGATTCTTTGAGGCTTCCTAAATCTTATATTCCGATGGCATTTTTTACAGTAGGATATCCTCTTAAAGCTGTAAAAGCTCCAAATCGCAAAAAATTGAAAGATATAATATATGAACCGACAGTATTGGGTTAAAACTATGAGTGAAAATTATATTGTAATATTAGCAGGAGGTATTGGAGCTGCAAAATTAATTAAAGGATTAGCAAAAGTGGTCAAACC
>CAYNEU010000433.1:0-5719 GCA_964396275.1 uncultured archaeon
ATAAAAAAAAAGTAAAAAACAATAATCTTTTTTATATTTCGTTTTGGTAAATCAAGCTGGACTAAATACTCCTGCGAATACTAACCATGCTAAAAAAGTTTTAGATACAAGACTCAAAAGTTGATATACTCTTTCACCGTACAGATAATCTTTCCACTTTCCTACTCCTTTATATTGCAATATAATGTTGATAGCGAATTTATTAAAGATGTAAAATTCAATTCCGTATATTAGGTAGACAAATAGTGGTGTTTCTCCTCCAATGGTTTCAGTACTTATAAAGTACGCAGTAATAACAATCCAAGGAATGGCTCCGGCAATAACACCTAAATAATATGGACCCCATTTAACTTTTTCACCTTTTTCTCTCGTATATACATTGTATGATTCCATCATTAACCCAAACATATTCATCAGAGCATTTAAGACAAAAATCATAAACAATGACCAGAAATCCCATACTCCAAAAAAAATCGCAATTAAGAAAATCATCACTGAACTTGAAAAAGCGTACTCAAACCAACGTACTTTATTTATTCCTCTTTTTAAATTTCTAACATAACTTTTATTGAGTGGATAGGCAATTAACAGATGAGCAATAGCAGACATTAATAAAAAGGAACCCACAAATGCCCCTAAAGCGCTAAAAACAAAGAGTACTGTAGGGTTAGGCGAAATAACAAAATCTGGTCCAACAAGTTCAAACTTAAGGTAAAATGTATAAATGTCTCTGGAAAAAGCAAGTTGAGGTAAAAACCCAAATAGAACCATAAGCAATCCTTGAACTAAATGTAAAATACCCATATTACGATTGAATCGTTTTAGGTACTCAAATGTAATTGGAGATTTTGGTATTAACCAACCTTCTTCTGATTTTTCTATAGAGTTCATAATTTAAAATATTACAAATTAGTTTTTAACTTGTATGTCTAGAAATTATAAGTTTATTAAATTAATACATTAAATGGAAAAAAAAATTTGTTAATAAATAAATTATAAATTAATTACTAATTTATCTCCAAACTGTTAATATTAATCCAGCAATTATAAAACCTACAAGATAGAAACTATATTCTAATAGAAAAAGTTTTAATCCTCTATCATTAAAATTAGTTTGATTTATAGCGATTGTAGCAACAAATCCAATCCATAAAAGTAGGTTAATTAACAATGCAGAAACAATATCGTTCATGCCCGTTAATTCCATCATTATCGCGATGAAAAGAACAGTTATAAAACTAGTTGGAATCATTATAATAGTATCTCGAATAATTTTAGATTTAGGTTCATTTTCTTTTCCAACTAATTTAAGCCATAACTTACCGAATGCCGAAGGAAAGTACCAAAAAAAATGAATTGCAAAATATATCAATGTAACAACTACAACGGCTAACCAATTTATATCAAGCGTCATTTCTTCACCATAAAATTGATTTTCAAATTAGATTTATAATTTTAAAGAACTAAATAATTAAACAATATTTATTTATTTTTTATTTAAAATATAAATAAAAACTAAAGTGAGAACAAATTGAAAGATAAATTCAATTTAGTTGGTACTATGATCGCTGAGTTTAGTTTGCCAAACTCTAGAGGTGAAACAATCAACATTAGAGATTTTAAAAATAAAAAAAATGTAATAATTGTGCTATTTAGAGATATCAATTGACCTTTCTGTCGATGGCATGCTGCTAGATTAAGACGAGATATTGAAAAATTTGAAAAATTAGATGGGTTTTTATATCCAATCTTAGTAGATAATGAAAAAAATGCTCAAAAAATGGAACAAAAATATGCAAGAAAGTACGCTGTCTTTTATGATGAATCAAAAAAAGTTGCTACAATGTTAAAACAAGAAAAAAAGTGGATAAAACTTGGGCGTATGCCTGGATTATTAGTAATTGATAAGAAAGGGGTAATTAGATACGCATATTACGGAAAAAATATGCATGATATTCCAGAAAACGAAGAAATTTTACAAGTTCTTGAAAAAATAAATAAAGCATAATGATTTGGTGGGAATAAAATAACAAAAATGAGATTTTATCCTTTTAAGTTAGCCACACTTTTCCAAATCAAAATTATTTTTAATAATTTCTATTAGCTTTTCTTCTTCATTTTAATTTTAAAATGGGATTATAAAATTCTAGACGTCGGTTTTCAAATACATCATTGAACTTATTGAGTTTCTTATCTCTGGCTTTTTGAATATCAATGTTAATTATATCAATATAAGTTTTATCCTCAGGAGCAGAAGACAAAATTTCACCATTATAAGAGGTTATTTGACTTTTGCCAGTAAATTTAAAATGATCTTCACCTCGCTTTTCTTCACCTATTCTATTTGAAGTTATTGCAAACACCCGATTTTCCAAACATCTAGTGATCATCGCTTTTTGGCAATAAGGAAGAACCAAATTTGATGGATGAGCAATAATATCTGCGCCTAAGAGGGCAAGTATCCGCGCCGTTTCCGGGAAAATCCAATCAAAACAAATCATAATCCCAATTTTAACTCTATCTATATCATATATTTTTAGAGGTTTATCTCCTGGAGAAAACCACAAATTTTCTTTATAATATAAATGAATTTTCCGGTATGAACCGATCACTCTATTTTTTGATACAATCATTGCTGCATTGTATATTTTTTCTCCTTCTTTTTCGATAAATCCTCCAATAACTATCGCTCCAGTCGACTGAGCAATATCTATGAGAAATTGAGCCGTTTTACCATCTTGACTTTCTGCTAATGATACTGCTTCTTTTTTAGAAACAAAAGTATAACCCGTCGCAAACAATTCTGGCAATACTATTAAGTTTGCTTTAACATTAGATATAAGATTTTCAATTTCATCAAAATTATATTTTTTATCTCCAAATAGTGGAGATGTTTGGATATATCCAATTTTCATTTTTAATCACTATTAATTTCTTTATCCTTACGCATAGTATATAATCCTTCAAATTTTGCTTCTGTCTTAATCCCCTTAATTGCTTGATTTTTAATAATTTCTTCCAATCCGTCTTCATAGAATACGTTTTTCTTAAACTTTTTAGCTGGAGCCCCTAGATAAATAAAATTTTCTTCTAATTCTTGACCTACTGTAGTCATAGAATGACCTCCTAAAATCGAATTATTTTTCATATGTGTCCCGGGCATAACAACACTTTGAGACCCAATCATTACATTATCCTCAATAATGGTTTTTCTTATGATAAATAAATTTCCAACTATAACTGCAGATTGTACAATAGCACCTTGGCCAACTACTATATTCTTACCAAACTTAACAAACTCTGTATCGACCCATCCCTCAAATAAAGAATTAGAGTAAGTAGTTTTGACACCAAACATTTTAGAACAAATATTATCCATAAAAGGAAAAGGAAACTTGTGTGATAGCCATAACGGCCATTTTTTTATAGTACTTCTAAGACTCCAATATCTATAATCTTTATCTGATTGATGTCTAAAGAATACTCCTTCTCTTGGTTTATGAATAAGATTAATAATTATTAGAATTATTTTAGCAAAAATTAAGGATACTAAAATTGATGTTAGATACATAATAAAAACTAATAAAGGCAAGAAAAGTAAGAAATGAATAAATTTTGGCTCATAAAGTTTCCAGAACAACCAAAATTCAAATTGTATTGTAAAAATACTAATCCAAATTAAAAAGATATAAAAGATTAAATATCTCTTCTTCGCTAAGATAAGAGTTGTATTTGGTCCTACTTTTAAACTCGAAGGTACTGACATATTCATTAATCCTCTATATTATTGTTTAAGAGCTTTTTCTTATCTTCATCTATATTAACCTCTTGTTTAACTTCATATTTTATTTCATCATCTACACGGACTTCGTAAATAAAATCGCGTCTTTGTTCTGCATATTTATTTGGTTTTAATTTCCTAGCAAAATGTGGACCTAAGTAAATCCAACCTGATTCTATTTTTTGATTTGGAATTGTCGCAGAAAATGCTCCAATCACAGATTCCTTTCCCATAATTGTGCCAGGAGATATAAGTGATAGCCCACCTACAACAGTGTGATCTCCAAGAAAAATCTTTTTGATTATCAAATATTTCCCGACTATTTGAGAGCTCATTACAACAGCTCCTTGACCTACAGTAACATTTCGCCCGAATTCAATAAATCTTTCATCTAACCAAGAATCTTGAGCATGGCTTGAAAAATCTACTTTAATACCCATCCATCTGAATCCCCACATTACAATCCAGGTTAAAGGACCATTATTCATAAACCAAAAAACTAATTTCTTTAATTCTACTCTTAATCGCCAAAACTCATAATCTCGATCTCCTTCTTCAGCTCTAAATACTCCTTCTTTAGGCTTATGAAGCATATTTATTATTAAGATGAAAGCTTTTGTAAAAATCGCGATTCCAAAAACGAAAATAAAATATAAAATGAAGAACCATACAGGGATTAAAAACATATTTATATACCAAGGGATATAACTTGATACATCGAAAAATACAGCAACAGTCATATATCCAGAAAGCCATAGAATTGGGAGATATAAAACAAGAAATTTATAACCAATTTTACTTATTGCACTTGTAGTTATAAAGTCAATTGTATAATCCACTTTATTTTTAATATTTTCTTTTTCAGGATTAGAGTTCATTTACTTTTTTATCACTTATTTCTTTTTTATTTTTTTTATATTCAGTTTTTTTAAGTTGTTCTGCTCTTTTCAAATCTTCTTCTGAGATTTGCAAGTATTCCATTACTTTTTTTTTAAAAATTTTTCGAAGGGGTGTACCATAATAGAAGTTCTCTCCTTTCAAAATGTTATATTTAGTCGCTCCTGTCATAGGTAACCACCATGAATTATCTCCAATATCTATTCCAGGTGCAAAACAATTAAATCCAGCAGCAGTAACATTGTTTCCAATTTTAATTTTAGCAAAGGAAATATTACCGAAAACCCCCTCTACAGAATGTGAACTGATACCTGGATTTGATCCTATATAAGAATTTTTTCCAATTTCTACAAATCGATCTCCCGCAAGTTGTTCTTCAATAACAGTTCCTTTTCCAATTTTATTAGTACCTACAAAATTATACATCCAATTTAATAACCAGGGAAATGGACCACGAGAAAATGCATTTTTAGGATATTTGATAATAAAACTGCGAAAATGATAATAATTTAAAGTTTTACTAGGGATATTTCGAGGGATAATCCCTGATTTGGAGGGAGACTTTTTTTCTGAGTATTTCCAAAATGCACGAGTTATAAGAGCTACAATAAATAGATGTATTAAATAGCATATAATAATTACAAACGGTATAGATAATGAAGCAATGAGCGAAGGTAAATTAGTAAAAAGTGAAATAAAGCTTGATACTCCTAAAAAATATGGTAGATAAAAGAAGATTATAAACAACATAAAAATTATGCCTGGAATTAAAAAAGAGCAGTAATAAATAAAGTAGAATAATGGTAACCATAAACGTAAATTTAAACTAATTTCTTCTTTAATTACATTGTTTTCAGAAGGAATTTTCTGATCTGAACTTGGTGTATCCAATTTTATTACCATAAACGTTATAAATTTCTTAATTAAGAGCTTTTCAAATACTTTTTTATGTATATAATTTTGACTATTTAAAAATTTTCAGATTCAAAATCATAGGATAAGTGGAGAAAAAACATGAAAATAAATTGAGTTTTTATTTAC
>CAYNEU010000434.1:0-3269 GCA_964396275.1 uncultured archaeon
ATGAAATATTTTAATCCCTCAATTTCCAATAATTCTCCATTAGTTAAACGAGTTAAAGCCCCAATTGCATTGATTCCAATGTTAACCAATGCTTTTTCCCAACATTCCTTGATTATATCTTCTACTATAATAGTCTCCAAATCGGCTAAATTTAAAATATCTCTCAATAACATTAAAAACGATTTAGCTTGATCTAATTCACTTTCTTCTAAATTAAGTTCTGTAAGAAATGGAAATCCAATCTTAGTGATGCCTTGACCCGTATGAATTAGGTAACCTGGTTTCTCCAATAAGGCTCCGTTGGTTGTCACTGCCCTAATTATCTTTGCCTTATTACAATATTCAATAACAATATCTTCATTACCAATTCCATTCTGTAAAATCACTAAATACTTACTCGCTTTAATGATTTTCTTATATTGATGAATCGCTGTTTTAATATCATATGTTTTTGTTGTAAGAAAAATGAAATCAAATTTAAAACTCAAATCTTGTTCTAACTTATCCTCAATAAATTTTTCATTTTCATATGCTTTGATGTTTTTAATTACGCTTATCTTTTGATTTCTATATACTTTTAACCCTTTCTTATTAATCACATTAGCATGGTTTTTCATACAAAAAAAAATTACTTCTATTGAATAAATATCGGATTTAGCATCTATCAAATATCCACCAAATAAACTTCCTATTGAACCAGCTCCAATGAACCCAATTCTTAAATTTCTTTTATTCAAAAGCTATTGTATCCCATCTAATTCATTTTAAAAATTTATCTAAACCCATTTGTCCTTTTGAAAATTCTCCTGTCTTTTTCTTAATTTCTAAAATATTGATCTCTTCTGGTGAATTTTTTGGTTGAACATCTAATTCCTTCATTAACATTAGAGAGTTTTTAACAGCATACCCTGAAAAATGATTGTTAAAATAAATTCCTATTTTATCCACTTTTGGAATTATCTCTTTAAGCGAGTGTGCCCACTTTTTAATTTCCTCTTCAGTAAAATAATAATCAAACCAAATCTCCTTACCGTAACCATGAAATCTAACATATACAAAAGCTGGATTCGTAATTTCCATCCTTGGAGGTAATAATGGCTCAATCACTACACAATATGTTAATGATTTCTGTTTTAAAAATCCAAAAACTTCATCATCCATCCATGATTTATCCCTAAACTCAATAACCAAATGATAATTCTCGCTTTTAGGGTCACCGGGCCAGTTATCAATAAATTCCTTTAAGTTATTGAAATGCTCTCCCTTATTAAATGAGGGGGGTAACTGAATCAAAAAAGCAATTAACTTTCTCGATTCAATTAATGGTTCCATTGCCTTTAAAAAATAATCTAAATCGTCTAAGCAGGTATTTGTATCTAATTTATACTTATGTGTAACTGATTGAGGAACTTTAGCCGAAAATAAAAAATTCCGAGGTGTTTTATTAACCCAGTTTTCCACAATCCATCTAGAGGGAATATTATAAAAAGTTGTGTTTATCTCATTCGTATAAAAAATCTCTGAATAATACAACAAATAATCCTCTTTTCGTAAATTTCTTGGGTAAAAAGGACCAACCCATTCATCATAACCCCAGCCTGAAGTACCCACTAATATTTTTTTATCAGTCATTAGTCTCTATTCGTATTAGGCTTTACATCTTTCCTTCGAAGTCTTATAGGTCTATTAATAATAATTTAAGGTATTCATAATTAAACTATAAAAGTTACTATATTTTCTAATTTGTACTCTCCGTTAATTCACCTTTTTTTTGCTTTAGCTCTTTATTAATTAATTAATTAATAAACCTCAAACCATTTGTCATCTCCTTTAAAATTTTTGAAATTAGACCATAAAATTTTTAATCAAGGATTTATTCTAATATTTTGTCGATGGTAGTAATTGAGTCGAATAAAAAACTCCCTATATATCATCGATAAGTTATTGGTAATAAAAATATATCATCCATTAGAGATGATATATGACCGATAGCTGGCATAGGCCTCACTGAAGTACATCAATAAAGATTTTCGTCTTGAAGTTGGTATTACAGGAAGTGAGTGCTTAAATCGACAAGTACTTTTGTTGATTTGAGGAAACCGGAGCCAAGCATGGAAAATCATGCTCATAAGAACATACTCCCTAATTAATATTAATTTAAGTCTTCTTATTATCGTCTCAAATCGTCATTAATGATATTGAGTGATCTTAAAAGATCCTCAATAGACTTATTGTCTCCGAATACGCATACCCTTATACAAGCAATCTGAATCTTTCCTCAACTAGACGCCAATACGCCTCCGCTATTTGGTGGATATCTTGGCTTGGGCACCGATGAAGAGCGTGACAAGCTGCGATAAGCTCGGGTTAGTCGCATGAAGACGTTGACCCCGAGATTCTCGAATAGGACATCCGCTTGCGGCCTAATAATCCGCAAGATTCCCTCATGGGAAGGGGAACCCTGGGAAGTAAAACATTTTAGTACCAGGAGGAAAAGAAAACAATAGTGATTCCGTGAGTAACGGCGAGCGAAAGCGGATTAGATCAAACCGAATCCCTAGGGAAACCTATGGGAAATGTGGTGTGTGGGCCTTGTACGACCACCCTAGAGAAGATGAATACCCCTGGAATGTTGAGCCATAGAGCGTGACAGCCGCGTAATCATAATCTAGAAGGTTGCTGCGAGAGTCCCCGAGTAATGCGGGATGGTTTTCTCGTATGAACGTGCCAGATACACGCTGGTAAATCTAAATATGTCCCAAGACCGATAGCGAAATAGTAGCGTGAGCGAAAGATGAAAAGTAACCCGGAAGGGCGTTGAAAAGTGCTTGAAACCAAATAGCTTATTAAGGATGCAGCCTGAAAGGACAGATTCTGCATGAATGAGTTCTGGTGACAGAATATCAAAATACAGAGGACTAGGGTCGCATCATCAGTCTGGAATCATTGGCCAGGGAGTTTATAGTAGTGGCAAGCTTAAGCGTCTTACGGCGCGTAGGCATAGGGAAACCAATATTCTTGCAACTTAATTATCACATTAGGAAGACCTATTCGTTTAAGAGTGGTTCTGCCATTCTGAAAACGTTTAGCGAATCCTTCTAAGGAATTAAGCCAGAAGAACGGTCTTAAAGGGCCAAAAGTCTCTGCTATAATACCCGAAGCCGATCGATCTATTCCTGGTCAAGATGAAGTCGTTCGAAAGGATGATGGAGGTCTGCACCAGTGCTGACGTGCAATTCGCTTGGATGAACTGGGAATAGGAGCAAAAG
>CAYNEU010000435.1:0-3163 GCA_964396275.1 uncultured archaeon
CCATTCATCAATATGAGTGTTTTTTAAATCTTCTGGGGTAGTTCCAAATCCAGGAAGTAAGGGAACTTTAACAGTATATCCTCCTTTTGTATGCAAATCTTCTGCTAGAGGCTTTAAATCTGCACATGTTCCACCCCCACCCCCATGTATCATTAAGATTCCAACTTTATTTCCTTCAAAAAGAAAAGGACCGGCACCATTCATTATTATTAGATTTTGATTTTCCATCTTGTCACACATCATTATTATATATTAATAACCTATATACGATCAGAATCTCCATATTCTAGAAGACCATTTGAGAAATAAACTATAGAATTTAAAACTTGAAAATATTTTATTTTCATCTATCCTCTTAATTTTTTATAACAAGGAATGCACATATCAGAATTATTATATGTCATAAGTCGACTACTCATTGTGGGTTCTCCACATATCTCACATGGAACAGACTCCTCAATTTGAGCTAATCCTGGAGGATTAAATTCAATTTTATCAATATTAAATATATCTTCTGGCTTTGAGTTCAGCAACAACTGAATTTTCTCATCTCTTGTCAACTTTTTCTCACCAAATTCCCTGCTTTTTATTGCTAATTTTACACATTTTTGGGTTCTTCTATCATAGAAGTAATAATTATTCTTACCATAATCTTGATGGACAAGATTCCCCTTCCCATATGTTGTACCCAAAATCACTTGGAGTGCATCAACGCTACAATTATCATTCTCAACGACAGCAACTAACTCTTCATTTGGAGAATAATTATATCCATGCTCTAAAACATATTTAGCAGCTAAAACACCAATTGCTAAACCCGGACAAATATGTCCATGAAATCTAGCAGCTTTTTCCATTAACTCCTTAGCTTCCATTTAATCCCATATAGTTTTATTTTGATTAAATCTCAGTTATATAATTTATTAGATACTTTAAATATATCTATCCTAGCATTCCATAATAAAAGCTTCCCATCACAAATATGAAATTTTTAGCCGATGCAATGCTAGGCAAGTTAACACGATTCCTAAGAATATTTGGTTTTGACACAATTTATGCCAATGATTTAATAGACTATTTTCAACTTGATCCAGTTCCAGATGAAAAGTTAATAGAGTATGCAAAAAGAAATGGAAGGATAATTATTACAAAAGACTATGTTTTATATAAACATTACAGAGAGAAGAGTATTTTTCTCCGCGGAGAAGGTATATATAACTACTTAAAGCAACTCAATAAACAGTGTGGTTTAAAATTTAAATTTAATCTTAGACGGGCGAGATGTTCAATCTGTAATTCACAGCTACAAAGAGTGGAAAATAAGAATTTGATAAAAAAGCTTGTTTTAGAAGAAACATACAACAATTATGATGAATTTTATCAATGTTTAAATCTTCAATGTAAAAAAATATATTGGCAAGGTTCTCATATTGAAGATATTGAGTATAAACTAAGTAATACTTTAGATTTTGATTAGTAAAACTATTTTTTAAAATATTTTCCTTTGATTTCTAAGAATCTTTGTTTTATTTTTTCAGCAAGTTCTGTGTAATTTCCCTTCATGTACATACCATAAGCTTGATTTAATAATTCAAGGCATTTACGATATTCTATGTTCTTAAAATGATTTTCTGAAAGGGATACTAAATAATCCCCCTTTTTTTTATAGAATTCGATAAATTGTTGAGAAGTGTCTATTTTTTTATCCATTCTATTTTAACTATCCAAAATATGGTTTTAATTATAAGATATTTTATGAAATTAATAATAATAAATTATCTATATTCTTTTTCACTTTTTTATCATTTATTTTTAATACTTTATTCAAAGATTGTTTGATTTCTTGCGAAAGTCATCCATATCAATCACAGTTCCTTTTATTCGAGATTCATTAGCGGCAAAAGCCATTAAATGACTTTCAAGGCATTCTCTTGCATTTGTTAATGGTTGAGTTTTTTCTTTACTGATGAGGGAATCAATGTAAGCGTTTAGTAGTTCAAAATCTCCTACACCATGTTCTCCGGATTCACGTGTTAATTTTTTTTTATATACAAGTTTTTCTTTTCCAGAAAAATGATCATAATAAAAGATTTTCTCACCACTTACATGAAATTCTCCTTTTAATGTTGCTTTTGTTCCGTCAATTCTTAAGGTGCGACCCTCTTGTTCACTGAAACCATGCATTGTCAAATTAGCTGTA
Source organism: uncultured archaeon (assembly GCA_964396275.1). Lineage (GTDB taxonomy): Archaea > Asgardarchaeota > Lokiarchaeia > Sigyniarchaeales > SOKP01 > Loki-b32. The sequence continues at coordinate 2,201 of CAYNEU010000435.1, forward strand.
ACTCCATTTTCGAATTCAATATTTACTACTTGATGATCAACTACGTTATTATCGCATTTATATACGCATCTGCCGTAGGGACTCTTTTTCAAAATTCTAACTTTTACTTTATCTGAATAATCTTCTTTTTGACCTGTATATAGATAATAAATCGGAAAGTCGCTATAGTACCTTACTTCTTTAAATTGAGGTATTATCTTTGAAATATATGTTAAAAAATCCACATGATTCTTTCTTAATCTTCCTAATATCTTTAGAAATTTGTTATCACTTTTTTCAATCATCTGAATTTGTGGTATAATGTCAATATATGTTTTAGGGGCATAATATAAACATTTATCTTTAATAGGACAACCATCTAAACAAAATTCTGGAGCTCCTTTCGGTGCGTTTTCTGATTTGAAATGTATTAAATTTCCAAAAGAGCTTATCTTTTTAGGAAGTGAGCCCACCATATAATAAAGTAAATCAAGATCATGGCAACATTTTGTTAAAATCATTGGAGATGATTTATCTACATTCGCCCAAGGACCTCTAACATAACTATGCGCATAGTGGTACCACATCACGTTTTCTCTATGAGTAATATTTATAATATCCCCCAAGAGCCCTTTTTGAATCATTTTATATATTGTCGAGAAAAACCCAGTATATCTTAAAACATGGCTCACACCTAAAATCTTTCCAGTCTCTTCTACTTTTTTCACGATTTTTATACAATCTTCTAATCTATGAGCCATGGGTTTTTCTAAAAGCACGTGATAACCTTTTTCTAATGCTAGTAGGCATGGGTCAGTATGCATTTGATCTTGTGTACAAATAAATGCAACATCTGCTAATTTATCCTCTGAAAATAAATCTTCCCAGCTTTTATAGCATCGATTTGAAGAAATTCCGTGTAAATAAGCAAATTTTACACGTCTAGTTTTTATTGGTTCTGCAATAGCTACAAAATTTAATTTA
>CAYNEU010000436.1:0-7387 GCA_964396275.1 uncultured archaeon
AAAGACGTAAAATTGATATCATACATCGTAAAAAATAATTCGAAAATTATGATGATGGAGAGAAAATATGTAAAATTTGCTACAAGATTAGTAATACCCCAACTAATCGGTGGTGTATATAATAAAATCATTATTATTGCGAGAGGAAACAATGAAATCATTATCCAAGGAAATCGTCGGCCCCATTTAGTATGAGTTCGATCTGAAAGATATCCTATAAATGTATCATTAAGACTATTCCAAATTGACCATATTATAAATCCAATCGATATCCACACAATATCGATACCAACCACTGCATAATAAAATGTAAATGTGAGAAATGTAAATGCTTGATATGATGCAATGTCTGATATTTGTCCAATTCCGTATGCTGAGGCTCGTTTATATGAAAATTTAGTTTGTTCTAACTTTAAATCTTCTTTAACCATAAAAAATCACAAAAAAAATATTTAGAATGATAGTATTTCTCCTTACTTCTTAATAAATATTTAGCAAAATTGTAAATTAAAATTTCTAACGATTTTTCATTGAACTAAATCTTTTTTACATATAATTTTGCTGCTGAAGAATAAGTTTAAGAAATAAAAAAAAATTTCTACTATTCCTAATCGAAGGTAAAAATAAATATGATTTAAATCTTTAAAAAAATAATTTAATACAAACCATTATGGAATTCTGTCGAGAATGAATTTAGAAAAGCTTTTTAAACCAAAATCAATAGCAGTTGTTGGGGTCTCAAAAAAGAACCCTCTTAGTCCGGGGAGAATTGTTTTATTAAAAAATGAATTTGAAATGAATGTTAAGGTTTATGGTATTTATCCTAATGGGGGTGAGGTTGAGGGAGTAACGCTATATGAGCGACTAGACAAACTCCCCGAGATTCCTGATCTTTTAGTTATTGCAGTAGGTCCAGATGATACATTGGGATACATTCAAGAGTGTGCTGATTTAAGTATCCCAGCAAGTGTAATAATTGGAGGTGGCTTTGCTGAAGTAGGTGGTGAAGGTGTAAAACGTCAAAAAAAATTAGAAGAAATTGCGTTTGATAATGATATTGCTGTTCTAGGTCCTAATTGCCTTGGTGTTTATGCACCTCCTACTGTTGATACTATATTTCTACCTACAGAACGCATCACAAGACCACCAAAAGGTTCTGTAGCACTAATTAGCCAAAGTGGCGGATTTTTGGTAGATCAATTCTTTGTGAAATTTGCGGAAAGAAATATAGGTGTCTCTACTGCGGTTTCTATTGGTAACCGTGCGGTAGTAGATGAATCGATGTTGTTAGAATACTTTAATAAAGTAGACAAAGAAACTTCTAATATTGCATTTTATTTAGAAGGTTTTAAAGAGGGTAAAGCAAAAAAATTTGCACAATTAGCAAAAGAATCAGATGATACCGTTATAGTATTTTACGGAGGAAAGACAAAAGAAGGAAAAATAGCAACTAAATCTCATACAGCAAGTCTTGCTGGGAATTATAATGTTATTTATAATGCGCTGAGACAAAATTTTGTCATTCAGCCTCATTCTGAGAGAGAGTTATTAACATGTCTCAAAGTATATGATGTATTATCACATCGTAGAAATCCATTTGGTAAGAATGTAGTGACATTTGGAAATGTCGTAATAGTTTCTGGATCTGGAGGACATGGTGTTATAGCAAGTGATATGTTAAGAAAATATGGTTTAAATGCTGTTCAATTAACAGAAAAGGAGAAAGATGAATTAAAATCATTAACTAGCCCTACTGCTAGGGAAATTGCTTCATTTAACAATCCAATTGATTTAACAGGCTCAGTTTTAGATACTGATATTGAAAATGTAGTTAGATTTTTATCTGATATTGAAAGAATTGAATGTATTATTTTACTAATACTTCCATATCCTCCTAATATTTCTTTTCAAGTAGGGAGAAGAATTGCTAATGTTGTATTAACAAAAAGAAAGCCACTTGTTTGTTTTATGCCCTATATTCCGAAATATTCTTTAATAATTGATTCATTAGAACTTGCAAATATACCGGTTTTTCATTCTATCAAAGAAACAGTTCAAGCTGTTTCTGCGCTTAAAGAAAGAACAAGAATTAGAAATATTAAACAAGGCAATGTATTTTGGGAACAAAGATCTTAAATTTAGGAAATATTAATGATATTGTCTATTTCCTCAATTGATTTTTTCACATAATTAACATCTTCAAATAGTATTTCTATTGCTTTTTGAGGGCAAATTTCAACACATCGGCCACATCCTCTGCATTCATTACTTATAAACGCTCGGTTATTTATTAAATCTATAGCATTGACGAAACACACCCCTTCAATACATGTTCCGCATCCAATACATCTTTCAGTAACTTGAACTTTAACTCCAGGCATTTTTTTAATTTTTAACCCGATTTTGGGAGCTAATATTGGAGACACTCGCCATAAACAACAACAAGGATCACAATTACATATACTTAAAAGTTTTTCTCCTGGTTTAACTCCAAGCCATTGGGCATCTAATTTATTTCTACCAATCATTTGAACTAATCCCGCTTCTCTACACTTTTTTAAATGTTCCAGAGCTTCTTTTTTAGAAACTAATCGTCCTAATTGGGGATTGATATCCAATACTGCATCTCCAAGAAAAAGACATCCCAAATCAATTGGATAGTTTTGACAATCCATACTCGATCTACATATACAGAAATTCATGATCCAATGGTGCTTAGCTTTGTTAATAAAATATTCCAACACTTGAGAAGGTAGAACAAATTCTTGATATTCTCCTATTGGTTTGTTTATATCTATGACTTTATCTTGAGGAAGGTATATAATATCATCCCCCCTAAAAAGAAAATAATCAAAAAGAGTTCCTAAGATTGGTAGATTTGTCAATTTGGCAATAAATTTGACATTTGGAAAAGTTTTTTTAAGAAGTTTTACAAACCATAAAGGACGAGCCATTTTATATTCTCAATTTCAAGTTTAAATAATACAAATTATTTATTAATTTATTTTTAATAAATATGTAATTTTATTACTAATTTCTTAAATCTTCTTATAGAAATTTATATTTGATAATTGAATTTAATTCTCCCATTTCTTTAATATAAGGCTTTAGCAAAAAACAATAGCTTAATTTCTTATTCCTCTTTAGTTTATATTCTTCATGAACATCTAATAAACCAATTCGATCTCCTCCCACACCTTGTTGTTGATAATCGACGTTAATGGTAATTCTTTCACGTCTAGGTAATTCATTTATATGTCTTGCTTTTTCCAAGTCTTCCAATGTATATGGCCAAGCACTAATATTAAGATATGTTCCTCCAATATTTGAAATAAATAAACCTGATCCATTTTTATTTGTAACTGTAGCCCATCTTACATCTGTTTTGTTTCCATTTTCTTGAGGTCTTACGTAATTGTGAATCAGCTCTTCTATAGTTCCAGAATATGCACCAATTGCTGCACCACTTTTCCTATCGAACATGGTTTCATGAGGTCCTCTTCCGAACCAAGTTATTTTATTATATTCTTTTGGTATTGACATTTGCATACCAAATCTAATCAAATCTTTATTGGGAGTGAATGTATTTTTAATGAGAATATCACCAGTTCCATAAATTTCATAAATAATCTTTTGAGGCGATTTACCATTAGGTATTATAAAAAGTACAATTACACGAATGATACTTAGATCTAGTTGTTCGGCGGTTATACTTATTAATTTTCTTTTCTTTGCTGCATATTTCCACCTATATACCTTTTTTTTATAAAAAGGAATATGTCTTAATATATTAATATCATTATCAATTGGAGCACGCCAAAAATTAGGAATAAGAGGAGTAGAAATTATATTACTCCCATCAAACTCATAAGAATCTAGAGTACCTTTAATTCTATTAATTGCTATTTTGAAATTTCTTCCGTTAATAATAAAAAACTCTGTTGAAGTTATCAATTCCATGTTAGGTATTGATTTATTATCAATCATTGGTAGTTCTGGTGTTTTGAATGGAATTTTAAATTGATCCCATGCAATAATATATCCTTTTTTGGCCCATAAAGTATCTTTTGATAATGTAAAATTAACCAATAAAAAATATTCAGTGTTTGGTTTTAAATCAGGTTTTTTAAAAGGGATTTTGACATCTTTTATTTCACTGGGATTTATTGAGATAGACTGTAAAATTCCTTCTTGGATCTTATAACCATTTGCAGTTATTTCCCATTTTATATCTAAAAAATTGGTCATAATAAAATTGTAATTATTATGAATTTTGATTAGTCCATTAGCCAAATCTAAGGGATAAACTTTAATATTTTGATAAACTTTTTTCACTTCGTATAAAGAAGGATTAGGTATTCGATCAGGTAAAAGAATACCATTACAACAAAAATTAGAATCATTTGGTTCATCTCCGTAATCACCTCCATAAGCCCAAAAATATTTTCCATCGTTCGAAAGTTTTCTTAATCCTTGATCAACATAATCCCAAATAAAACCACCTGTACAAATATCATACTTTTCAAAAATATCCATATATTCTTGAAAATTTCCAAGACTATTTCCCATTGCATGAGCAAATTCACAGAGTATATGTGGCTTTTTCTTATAAAATTTTGGTCTTATTGGGTAAAAAATACTATATATCATTCCTCTCTTAGCTTGTGCGAATCTCTCTAAAACTCTAGGAGTAGTATACATAGTACTAAAAACATCAGAAACTCTTAATTTATAGTCTCCTTCATAATGAATTGGTCTTGTAGTATCAATTTTAAGAGCAGCTTCTTTCATTTTTATGAAATTTTTCCCAAATCCCGCTTCATTTCCAAGAGACCACATAATAACACAAGGATGATTCTTATCTCGTTCAACCATACTTACCATCCTATCAACTACAGCATTAGTCCATTTTGGATCATTTTTAGGTAATTTTTTGCGTAAGCCATGTGATTCAACATTGGCTTCATCTATAACATAAATTCCATATTCATCACATAAATCATACCATTTAGGGTGATTAGGATAATGGCTTGTTCTAACTGCATTAATATTATTTTGTTTAAGTATCTCAATATCTTGGATCATTCTTGAATACGGAACTGCTCTTCCTTGATCTGGATCAAATTCATGTCGATTAACACCTTTGAAGATAATGGATTTTCCATTAATATAAATTTGGTTATTCTTAATTTCTATTTTCCTAAAACCATACTTACATTGTTCTACTTCTAAAACCTCACCATCTGAACTTTTTAAGAGTAATAAAATTTTATAAAGATAGGGTGTTTCAGCTGACCATTTTTGAGGTTTTTCCATTTTAGCACCCATTTCAATAACGATGTCTTTATTTTCTTCAAGATTAAATGATTTTATTGTTAAAGGATCCAAACTAATTACATTATTTTTATGATCTAATAGTTTACATTCAATAATGTAATTATTAAATTGATTTATTGCATAGCTCCGAATTTTAGTTATAATTTTTAAGAAAGCACTAGTGTAAGTTTCATCAAAATCACAATTTACAAAAAAATCCCGAATATGAATTTTTGCTGTAGAAAATAAAAAAACATCTCGAAAAATTCCGCTAAGGCGCCACATATCTTGATCTTCAAGATAACTACCGTCGCACCAACGATAAACTTCTACAGCAAGAATATTACTTCCTTTTTTAATGAAATCTGTAATTCTAAATTCAGCTGGAGTCATAGATCCTTGACTATATCCAACTTTTTTTCCATTTACCCATATATAAAAAGCGGAATCTACACCAGCAAAGTGTATAAAAATTTCTCGGTTCTCCCAATTTTCAGGAATTGTAAAATTTATTCGATATGACCCTACGGGATTATATTCATGATCGATACTAGGTATATCTTTTAAATTAATACTATATGGATATTTAATATCTGAGTAAATAGGAATTCCATAACCATGCATTTGCCAATTACTTGGAACAGGAATTTCTTTCCATTTACTAACATTATAGTCAATCTTAAAAAAATCTTTAGGGCGTTCAATTGGTTTTTTTACCCAGTTAAATTTCCAATTACCATTAAGTGACTTATAAAATTGAGAAGATTCAACCTTACAACTTAAAGCTGATTCAACATCTTGATAAGGTATGAGTGTATTATGAGGAGGCTCTTTATTTTGCCCTATCATTTCAGAATTTTCCCAATCCAGAATCTTTTCTATTGAAATCCCCTAGTGAGTGTAATTACCAATAATTTTAATTACTTAAAGAAGATAAAATGAATAAAGTTTATACTTTTAAATAAAAACAATGTTAAATTAAAATTAAAATAACTTCCTAAATTTTAGGATGACATTTTATGAAAGTAAATATTGAATTATTAAAAGAATTTGAAAAAACACTTGATACTATACACCCAGAAAAGGGTAAAATCCCAATTAAAATTCTTGGATTTGGAGAAATTAGCTTAGTTTTTGAAATAATTGATGATCCTGAACGTTTAGCTTATAAAAGGATCCCTATTTTTGATAACGAAAAACAAGTTATAAGACATCTTTGGGCTTATAATGAATACTGCAAAATTTTAAATGAAAATATTGGTCTAAACCTTCCTGAACATAAAGCGCTCTGGTTTAAAGATCATAAAGGACAAATACAGTTTTACTGTGTCCAACAAAAGATAAATCCTAAAGCTGTGGGGAATAAGGTTATTCATAATATTTCCGATGATGAAATTGAAACCTTAATCATCCTTACAATGAGAGAATTAAAAAAAGTATGGATATTTAATCGTGAAAATAAGATTTATGATGTTGGATTAGATGGGCAAATATCAAATTTTGTTGTTATTGATTATGATCATAATAATCCAAGAATCAATGAATCCTCAAAATTATTATATCTAGATACGAGTACCCCACTTTTTCGAAAAAATAACATTGAAGCCATGGAAGCAGAGCTGTTTTTAAAAAGTGCTCCATCATTCTTGAGATTTCTTTTAAAAGCGTTGTTTGTACAAGAAGTTGTAGATAGATATTATGATTGGAGGTTGGTAACTATTGATTTAATTGCCAATTTTTTCAAAGAACAGAAATCTGAAATTATCCCTCGGATAATTAGAAGAATTAATAGATTTTTTAAAGAAGAAGCAGATACTTTTAAAATAGAGCCAATCACAATTGAAGAAGTTTATAAATATTATAAAAACGATAAAATGATTTGGGTAGTTTTCCAAAATGCCAGAAGATTTGATAGATATATGAAAACTAAACTACTTAAGAAAACATATGACTTTTATCTTCCAGAAAAAATAAAAAGGTAACACTAGAAGCATAATTTAATTTTTCTTTTCTTGGCTAGAGATCCATTTATCTCTACAAGATTCAGAACAGAATCCGTGCATGGTTGTTG
>CAYNEU010000437.1:0-2575 GCA_964396275.1 uncultured archaeon
TATAAATTGAAACTGCATAATACATCTTTTTATTATCTCGATCAAAAACTAAATAAGGATCATTGTCTACTCTTAATTGAGGTAAAAGAATGTCATTTACTCGGTTTTTAACGTTTCTATTGATTAAAAATTGTTTTTCTCCTCCTTGAAAAACATACCCCCATAACCCTAAACTAGCTGTGTACCAGAAAGCTTCCAAACCTTCAAGTACTCCATCTGGTTCACCATTATAAACGTATATATTATTTGGAATTCCACCTCTCCATTCAGTTCCCAGTAAAATACTTGAATCGTAAGCACCTAATCTTGAACCAGTTACACCTTCTGTTTCTAGAAATTTTTGACTTTCAGATTCACCAAAAAAGATTGGATAATTTTCTTCAATATTAAAAATCAAACTTACATTAACTAATTCTCCTGTGTTTGTATCCAATGCTAAGAATCCCTCAATATGATCATATAATTCAGTAGAGATTTTCACTGGATCTCCGGCAAATTGTGATAATCTGATTGTTTTTGGCGCGACCCAATATTCTGTTCCATTTAAAAAAACGATATCAGAATCTGCTAAACCTTCATATGTGGTACCAATCTTTGCAGCTAGACTCTGAACAGCAAAAGATTGGTCAAATTGTCTTATCCTTTCTAACATTTGCGTATCGTTTGCAGGTGACGATGATAATGTGAAATTTTTAATTGGTCTTTCCTCAAACATATCTAACCCGGCACATTCTCTTGTCCACATGATTTCTCTTTGGATTCTTCTATCCCATTCGTAGTTTGAATAAACAGAGGTATTACTTACTGTGATTAATGGACCAACACTTATTATCATGGGTACTATTATTATCCCTATTATCACACCAGTCATTATCCATATTTTCAAATCTTTAGGATTTAAAATCATTCTAGATTTTGGACTTTTGGCTAATTTAAGGCGACCTATAATATAAACTAATACCCCAAATCCAATAAGGGCAATAAAGGCTAATATCAATGACCACATCTGTATTAATTCAATCCCATTTAAGGCAAAAGCGGGTAAATAAAGAAATATTATCCCACAAATCAAACTGCCTATTAATAGGGAATTTGCTAATATGTTATAATCGTTTCTCTTCAAGTAATAATTACTTCCAATGTTTAAAATCAAGCGAAAAATATATACTCCAAAAATATAAAAAATCAGCGTTAAATATATCCTCCTATAAATGAATATAAAATCAAGGTTCATATTGTTCTGATTTAATAAGACATTGAAAGCATCAGTAAAAACGGTAATCGGAGAGAAACCAATTTCCCCTTTTTCTATCAAGTATATAGCCCAAGAAAATTGACCATCAATATCGAGTATAAAGCCAATGCAATAAAATAGAGCAAAACCCGCTGTCCACCAAAAAATTAAGGCTTTCAATATTGACGGTTTACCAAATCTTAGTTTTGTACCAATTATAGTTAATAGATTTCTATTAGGAGGTATACTCATAATGATACATCCTGTTATTGCCCCAATCAAGGCTGTTTTATTAAAAAAGAAATTAGTTGACCAGAAATTAAGAAAATAAACCTCATAATAACTAAGTCCCCCCGCTTTATTTTGATATAGTTGAGCATTAAGATGAATAGGACCGAACCAAGCAGGCCACCACCACAAAATAGATAGAACAACTATAACTACAGCGATAAGAGGCAAAAAGATCTTTAGATATCTTTTTATTTTCGGTTTAGATTGAAATATACCAAGTTTTAATGGTTTAATCTGTGGAGGTTCATCATCGAAAGATTCTCCTCGTTCTAATCTTTCTGTTTTTCGTTGAAATTCAAATCTTTTATTTATATCTTGGCAATCTTTGCAATAATAGTTAAATTTTTTATGTTTTGAACAACTTTTTTTTGCCATAAAATTTCATCAATTTACCTATAATTAAAATTAATTAGAATATAAAAATTGAAAACATAAATCATTTATGTTTAATATTAAAAGGAATATCTAATTTCTGCTGGGAATTATTATTTGAAATCAGTTTAAAAAAAATAAATTGTATAGATAACTACCTAAAATGTTCTTCTTGTTCTTATGCTCTTATATAGATAAAAAATCTAATTATATATTTATATATATGTGAGAATTTAATTAAATATAAATATGCATAAAAATGGAATAAATGAATCTTAGCCATAACATTTAAATATATACTTTTATATAGTGGATTGGGGATAATTGAATATTAACTATAAATTAAAATTAAAGGCGAAAAATATAAAATTATGACTTTTAAAGAGTTTTATGAAATTCTTTTAGGGCTTATTGGCATTTCGAGTTTAGCAGCTCTAGGTATTGCTTTATTAATAATTATGGGCATATTTTTTTAATTTTTCACTCTTTATAGGCTAAATTTCTTTCTATTTTCATCTGTATCTTCATAAATGCACCATTCAGCAACAAGATCATTTTCAATCTTGGCTGTTCATATAGCATGATCTTCTACTAAAGAATCTTTAGACCATTTGGCATACCCGATTAAAATTACTAAATTACCTCTTGATTCTACTCTTCCAAAATTGTTTTTGTAGG
>CAYNEU010000438.1:0-7070 GCA_964396275.1 uncultured archaeon
TCAAATATGCATTCATAGCTTTAGCTGCGTGTCTTCCAGCGCCCATGGCACTAATAACTGTTGCTGATCCTGTTACGATATCTCCACCAGCAAAAATATCTTCTATATTTGTTTTACCTTCTTCATCAGCTTCAATATAACCCCTTTTCGTTAATTTTAATTTCGGGATTGATTTTGTTAAAATTGGATTTGCATTTGTACCAATTGCTATAATGACAGTATCACAATTTATTAAATATTCTGAATTTTCAATAGGAATTGGTCTTGGTCTTCCAGAAGCATCTGGTTCACCTAATTTCATTTTAAGAACTTCGATTTTTTCAAGATTACCATTATCATCTCCCAAAAACCTCACTGGATTTGATAAAAATTGAAACTCGATTCCTTCCTCTACTGCGTGATGATATTCCTCTCTTCTTGCAGGCATTTCAGCTTCACTTCGTCTATATACGATAATAACTTTTTCTGCACCGAGTCGTAATGCAACGCGTGCAGAATCTAAAGCAGTATTGCCCCCACCAATGACAGTGATAACTTTTCCTATTTTAATGGGTGTATCATACTCAGGAAATTTATATGCTTTCATTAAATTTGTCCTAGTCAAGAATTCATTCGCCGTTAAAACGCCATTTAAATTCATTCCGGGAATTTTTCTCATTGAAGGTAATCCTGCTCCTACACCTATAAAAAACGCTTTAAAGCCCATTTCCTTCAAATCTTCAATCGTCAATGTTTTTCCAATAATCTTATTATATTCCACCTTAACCCCTAGCATTTTTAAAGTCCCGATTTCATCCTCAACAATCTCTTTAGGGAGTCTAAATTCTGGTATCCCATAAACTAAAACACCACCCCCTTTATGGAACGCTTCAAAAATCGTAATATCAAATCCATATCTAGCAAGATCAGCAGCACAAGTGAGACTAGCAGGTCCTGATCCAATTACTGCAACTTTTATATTATTTGGAGCTTCACAGGCTGGACATTCCTTTAATTGATTCTTTCTTTCCCAGTCTGCAACATATCTCTCAAGAGCTCCAATAGCTACGGGATCCCATCTTTTACTTAAGATGCAAGCTTTTTCACATTGGGCTTCTTGAGGACAAACTCTTCCACAGATCGCAGGCAAAATGTTATAATCTTTTATACTGCGAATTGCTTCTAGTAAATTATCTTCTTTAATTAACCTGATAAAATTTGGGATATCAATATTGACAGGACATCCATTAACACATTTGGGGTCCTCACATTGTAGACATCTTTCTATTTCTATTTTAACCATCTCTTCGGTAAAACCTAAAGCAACTTCTGAAAAATTATGAATTCTTTCGAAAGGTTTTTGTTCTCTCATTTTTTGTCTTGGAATTTTCACTATTAAATCCCTCTTTTATCATCTTTTTAAATTCTTACATTCCTTTTTATAAATATCATAGGATTTTTTTTCAAAATCAGCAAATCTTTTTTCTCTATTTAATAAAATATCAAAGTCCACAATATGTCCATCAACATCGGGACCCTCAACACAAGCAAAATGAATTTGACCATCTTTTGCAGGAAATCGACATCCTCCACACATTCCCGTTCCATCTATCATAATAGTATTTAAAGATACGAATGTTTTTACACGTGGTAATTCTTCAATCCCACTTGTTAGTTTCGCAACGTTTTTCATCATTATCATTGGACCGATTGCTATAACTAAGCTGATTTTATCTTTGCTAATTATGTTTCTTAGCGGTTCAGTAACAAATCCTTCAATTCCTTCACTTCCATCATTAGTACAAATTATAACTTTTTCACTAACATCAGCCATTCGTTCTCTCCAAAATATGAGATCTTTTGTTCGAGCTCCTAATATTGAGATGATTCTATTACCCGCTTGCGTTAGTTCTTTTGCTTGAGGATAGCAAGGAGCAATCCCCACACCGCCACCAATTATTATTACCGGGTGTTCATATTTCTCTATATGTATTTTATTACCTAAAGGTCCTACTACATCTAAAATCTCATCCCCTTCATTTTGATGAGAAAGTAATAAAGTTGATTTTCCAACCACTTGAAATACAAGCGTAATAACCCCTTTTTCTCTGTTATAATCTGCGATTGTAAGAGGAATTCTCTCACCGGTTTCATTAATTCTCGTTAATATAAAATTCCCTGCATATGCTTTTTTAGCAATTAATGGTGCATGTATATCCATTTCGAATAATGTACCACTGTTTCCAAGCGGGACTTTTTTCAAAATTTTATAAGTCATTATAAATCATTTTAATTTATGGTATTAATCCGAGTTTAATTTTAAATAAAAAAAAATTCTCTAATTGATGGTATAATTCAATTTAAAAAAATATTTTCTTATATCCTATAGTTACGGGAATTCCTTCCCTTATTTCGCTTATAATTTGAATATAGAAATCAATTTAACGTGATTTATTATGGTATGCTAAAGTAATTAAAAGCTTTACCTAAAAAAAAGTCATCGGCTTATTGAAAAAATTAATTTTCTAAAAAGCTTTTATATTATTAAGAATAAATTATTTTCAGTTTATTAAATATAATTTAATTAGTATTAGCATCATATCTTAAAGTCTCTTCAAAATTATGTAATCATGGATATTATTATCGTATTAGACTTTGGTGGCCAATATACACATTTGATTACTCGCCGAATACGAGATTTGGGAGTATTTTCTGAAATTTTACCTTTTGATGTAAATATAGAAAATTTGAAAAAAAAAAATCCTAAAGCTATTATACTTTCAGGGGGTCCTGGCAGTGTTTATGATAAAAACGATCCAAAATTGGACCAAGAATTTTTTCAATTTACAACTGAAAAAAAAATTCCCGTTTTAGGAATTTGTTATGGTCACCATTTAATTATGCATTTATTAGGAGGTAAGGTTGAATCTAAAGAAACTAAGGAATATGGAAAATCAAATCTTATAATTTTAGAACCAAATTTACTATTTGATTCATTAGAAAAAGAACAAATAGTTTGGATGTCTCATGGTGACCAAATCACCAAGATTGCTGAAGGATTTAAAGAATATGCTAAAACTGATACATGTCCAGTAGCCGCTTATGGAAATCAAGAAAAATTATTATATGGTGTTCAGTTCCATCCAGAAGTCTCAAATACTCCAAATGGAAATAAAATATTAAAGAATTTTGTATTTAAAATAGCAAAATGTAAGAAAGAATGGAAATTGGAAGGATGGATTGATAGGGCAATCCAAGAAATAAGAAGAGAAATTGGTTCCGATAACAGGGTCATTTTAGGATTAAGTGGTGGGGTTGATTCTTCTGTTACTGCCGTTCTTCTCCATAAAGCAATAGGTGATCGATTACATTGCATTTTTGTGAATAATGGAGTATTAAGAAAAAATGAAGAGAATGAAGTTCAGCAAACTTTTAGAGAGAAACTAAAATTTAAAAATTTTCATTATGTTGATGCTGAAGATCTTTTTCTAAAAAAGCTTATAAATATTGAAGATCCAGAGGAAAAACGTCGTATTATTGGATACACATTCATAGAAGTTTTTGAGACTAAAACTCTTGAATTAGAGAAGGTTTATCCAGATATTAAGTATCTCGCGCAGGGTACTATTTACCCAGATCGTGTTGAAACAAGTGCTACAAGTAAAGTTTCAGCTAAGATTAAATCTCATCATAACATTACCCTACCAGATAATATGAAATTAAAGGTAATAGAACCCTTAAGAGATTTATATAAAGATGAAGTTAGAAAAGTTGGTTTAAATTTAGGTTTACCGAAATATATAATAAATCGCCATCCATTTCCTGGACCTGGATTAGCAGTAAGAATAATAGGCCCAATTGATAAAGAAAAACTTACAATTTTAAGGAATGCAGATGAAATACTAATAGAAGAGATTAGAACGGCAGGGATTTATGATAAAATCTGGCAAGCTTTTTGTGTGTTTCTTCCTTTGAAGACTGTTGGAATAATGGGTGATTATCGAACTTACGAATATATATGTTCTATAAGAATAGTTGAATCAACAGATGCTATGACTGCAAATTTTTCGAAACTAGATTGGGATCTTCTTGAAAGAATTGGGACTAGAATTGCTAATGAAGTTAAAGGAATAAACCGCACGGTCTATGATATTTCAAACAAGCCTCCAAGCACAATAGAATATGAGTAAATCATTCAATATTGATAATACCTATTTTCAAATTTTTTCTATTAGATTTTAATTTTTATGTAAATTAGATCCTATAAAATTATACTTTTATAATTTGATTAAAATGACAAAAGAAGAAATTGCATGGGATTTAACAGAAATTTTTTCTAGTTACGACGACCCTAAAATCACTGAAAATATGAATAGACTTTCGAAAGAAGCTGATGAATTTATAAATGACTATAAGGGAAAAATTAATACTCCAGATTTTACTCCTCAGAAATTATTAGAATTATTCAAAAAACATGAGAGATTCCTAGCGGACTTTAGTGAAATAGAACTTTACTCAAATAGATTGTATAGTGGGAACATGACAATTCCAGAAAATGAAGCGTTGAAAAATCGTGTTGAGGATTTTGATACTAAAATTTCAAAAGATTTAGCATTTTTGGAATTAGAAGTTGCTAAATATGTGTATGAGAATGCTAAAATAATAGATGATCCAATTCTCTCTAATTATAAACATCGATTAGAAAATATTAAAAGAGCATACCCTCACTATTTATCTGAAGTGGAGGAACAATTAATCCTTGAAAAAGATCAATATGGGGTAAGAGCATGGAGCAATCTACAATCAAAATGGTTGAATACAAGAAAAATAGTAGTAAATGTTGAAGGTGAGGAAAAAGAATTCTCATATGGAGAAGCTAATGCTCTACTTAACCACCCAGATAGAGGAACAAGAATTTCAGCAAACAAATCTATTTATGGATTATTAGGTAAGGAACAATATGTTTTTTCATCGGCTCTACGAAGTGTTTGTGGAGATTGGCTTAATAATTCAAAAAGACGGAAATACGATAGCCCTATGCATGATAGTCTTATAGTAAATGACACTACTCAGGAGATTATTGATAATTTAATGAAAGCGATTGAAGAAGGTGCAGGAGTATATCGCAAATATTTAAATCTAAAGGCGAAAATATTGGGTTTTCCAAAATTAAATTGTGCTGATATTCGTGCCCCGCTTTCTATAGCACCTCATAGAACATATTCATGGGACGAGGCAAAAAAGCTTGTAATTCAAGCTTACGGAAGATTTGACTCTGAATTTGTGAAAGATGTAAATGATATGTTTAATCGAAATCATATTGATGCAAGCCCTAGAAGCGGTAAGAGAAATGGAGCAAATTGTGCCTCTTGGTATAAAGGTACATCTGCTTTTATTCTTTTGACTTATACTGGCGAACTGAATGAAATATTCACTCTTATTCACGAACTAGGGCATGGTATCCATGATTATTTAGCTATCCAAAATCAAACTTACATTAATATACATCCCGGTTACACAGTCGCAGAAACCGCATCGACATTTGGGGAGCTACTCTTAACAGATCTCCTTCTTGAAACTGCAGAATCAAATGAAGAAAAAATGGCGATATTAGCCCATGTATTAGATGATGCAGGACAGGCTGCTTTTCAAGTTAGTGCGAGAGTTTGGTTTGAACAGGATTTATATAAAGCTATCGAAAAGGGTGAGAATTTAGATGGTACAACGATTTCAAAATATTGGTGTGCGGGAAGAGATAAAATATATGGAGATTCTGTAGAATGGTTTGAAGAGATGGATTGGGAATGGACTATGAAACCACACTATTATATCCCAAATTTTCGATTTTACAATTATCCCTATGTTTATGCCCAACTTTTTGTTTATGCTTTATATCAAACCTATAAAAAAGAAGGTAAAGCTTTTGTTCCAAAGTTCAAGAAACTCCTCGCTGCAGGAGGTAGCGTTTCACCTGAAGAACTTGGTGAAATTGTGGGATTAGACATAACGAAAAAAGATTTTTGGAACTTAGGAATTAAACAATATCAGGATTTTGTAAATCAGCTGGAAAAATTAATGAACTAAATAAAGTTAATCTCCCTGTATAAACTTTCTAAATTTTATTCTTTTTTTAACTAAATTGCAGATAATGAAAGAGATTAATAATTTCCGGAATAAATTTCACTCTTTATTAACTCGTAGTCGAGTGATTCTTGAGATTGTATCCCTAAATTCCACTTTTCACACACATCTTTTGCTCTTTGAGAGATATATGCAATATCATGGCGATCAATTAAATCCAATTTAAATTTCCTTATTCCCGCTAATAGTTGCTTTAAACCAATACCTAATTTACTAGCTAAATATGTATATACTCCGACTACCGAAGGAATGATTTTTTTTCCATGGTGAATTCTATGTAAATTATCATACTCAATAAAAGCCTCATTTAATGTCAAGGTCTTAGGATTTTTATCCTTTGGAATCCCTAAATTTCTTAGTAGTGCGGGTGTAGCTTGGTTTTTTTTAATAACTTCACCAATATATTTTGCTTTCATTGCAGCAGTGATAGGAGCTCTTGCCATAGCGATGCATTTAACATACGGTGCTCCCATAGCAAGTGCTTTAAATATTTGAGTTTCATTGGCAATCCCTCCGGCAATAGCTATAGTGGGAATAACTGTACTTGGTTTACTTTCTTTAATCAGATCTAAACAGCCAACTACTAGAGCTTCTAAATAGGTTGTGGGAATTGATCCTTCATTCATCATACTTACAGGGCTCATACCGGTACCTCCCCCCGCCCCATCAAAAGTCATTCCATCTACCTTCCCTTCAACACCTAGTCGTAGAATCCAAGCTGTAGCTGCTGGTCTATAAGCTCCTGTTTTTATAAAAATATTTTTGGCTCCACTTGAACGTATTTGATCAATTTCTTCTAAAACATCGTTAGTAGTTGATAATCCCACTCTACTGTGTCTTTCAAAATCTGGAATCAAACCTTCCTTCCATTGTTCAATAATTCTAGGATCAGTTGGATCTGGAAATACTAAATATCCTCTATTCTGTAATAATTGCGCTCTTTCTAGAGA
>CAYNEU010000439.1:0-9325 GCA_964396275.1 uncultured archaeon
TAATTGTTTAGGTGGTAAGCCAATAACAATCATCTTAAAGTTTTTCTCTTTTTTTGGTAGGGAAACTTTATGGCTTTTTTTAATAGCTTTTTATTTATTTGTATGGTATGATCCCTTTTTATTATCTTATATCTCTGCTACATTTCTCACGGGATTCATTCTAGTATTAGCGATAAAACAAATAATAAAAAGAAAAAGACCATATGAAAAATTTGAAGAAAGTGAAATAAATGTTCTTGAGCGAAAACCAACTTCAAGAAGTTTTCCATCATGGCATTCATATAACATCTTGTCCCAAGGATTGTTGATTGGATTGATTTTTTTAAGATCACCTTGGATAACAATCTTACTATTATTAGTTGCTGCCATAGTCTCTTTTTCTAGGGTTCAGCTTGGCGTACATTACCCTTCAGATGTTATCTTTGGATCCATTTTTGGAATTATAGGATTTCTAATAGCTCTTTATTTAACTGGTCCACTAATATTTAAAATAGTGATATACTTAGAGAAGTTTGTTGTAAATGAAAAACAATATCAACAAATCAATCCAATGTTATGTAATAATATTGGTTATTTATTGCTTTCTTTTTCTATATTCCTTATTATATTTTTACTAGCTATTAACAAAACAATTCAAGCTTTATTAAAAAAGAAGAAAGTAATGGTTTAGAGATCTAATCTCCGTCTCTTACCAAATAAATCCTTTAACTCATTTAATACTTGTAGTCTAGCACTTTCTTGAGGTCTTGCTGAAGGTTGATTTGGATTTGCAATTTCAATAGGGATCCCACTTTGAGCAACTTGAAATGCCCCTGATTCGATAGCTCTGAGACGATTGTCAAGATCATTAAGTTGAGTCGATAAACTTTCTGATAGTCGAATAACTGCATTTAAAGTTTCTTCTAATGTTTTTCCAAGCCCTTCAACTTTCCTAACTGTTGGATCACTAAGAGAATAACTAGCACTCATAAGATTTTTAATATATTTTGCGAATTGTGGTTCGCGTGAGATTAATGAGTATATAGATGTTAAATAAATCTCCAAATGAAGGTCATAACCCTTGGTTTTAAATAGTTCATTGATATCATCCTTTAAAAGTTCTATATTTAAGAGAATTTTAGGGTTATTTTTTAAGTCTGGGTCATATTTATGGATAAAAATCAATATATACGGATTTTCTTCCAATAAAATTATTGAGTCTATAATTTTCTCAAAATACTCAAGAGCATCATCAAATCTATCTGGATCTTGTACATCTATTACATAAATTAACAAATCAAGCTGTATAAAATATTGCTCTGGATTATTTAAATACCTCTCCCTATATTCTTCTTGCCCACCTAAATCCCAGATGAATAAGTTTAAATGACTGCTTCCAAATTTCATTCGAACAACTCCCTTCGTTGGATGTGTTGAGATCATATCACTTATTCCTAAGCGTCCACCAAATTTCGATAACGTTGCTGTTTTTCCTGCATTATCAAGTCCCGCAACAAGTACTTTTTGTCCTGTTTCGTCAACTATCTCTTTTTCTTCTTTAACACTCACAATAAGTGAGCTGATGGTTATTGTTTTCTTTAATTTTTCTTCAAGCGTGGGATATTTGACCTTTAGTTCCTCAAGTTTTTTTTGTAGACTTGCTGTTAATTCAATTGACTCATCGGTCTCTTCAATTTCAGTTAAAGAATCAAAGGGATTATCTTTATTTAACTTAGAAGCATCTCCGATTGTAGAAATTTCTAGTAATTGCTTCATTATTGTTGATTCTTCTTTATCTATGAATTTGTATGAAAGAATCGGTAATTTTATAACATCATCGATATTGTGTAATTTACTTATTTTTACGGATTCTGGATCCAAGAATTTCGAAAATACTTTTATAAAACTAGAAGCTTCTGAAGACATATTATTATTAATAGGTTGATTTGATTTTTATTCTTATTTATTATACCTTTAAGATACTATTTAAAAGATTAAGATTTAAATTTTCACAAGTCTATGTTAAAAATAGATCAAACTTATATATTTATTATTGTATGTAATTCTAAGGAAAAATATTAAAATTCAATTACCATCCTTTTACTTTTTTTTAATAATGCCAGCTCATTTTGAAGACGATGACTTTTTTGAGGATTCTGCAGAGGAAGGTCCCTCTTGTTGCGATTCACCAAAGATTTCTGAAGAGGATGGATTCTATGTATGCTTAAATTGTGGATTTGTTTATTCACGAATTCTTGATGATAGCCCTCGCAGAGCTTTTACTCAAGAAGAAATACAAAAAAGAAAAAGTAACGAAAGAGTATATAGCCCTATTGGTCCTAGAACCATTATTAGAGGATCTAGAGATGCCAGAGGTACGTTATTAAGCCCAAAGTATAAATCAAAATTCAATAGACTAGCTAAAATTCATAGATCACTCACAACTAGCTACGAAAGAAATTTATGGATTGCATTGCCAAATTTACAACGTTTACAAAAAAGGTTAGGAATTCCTGATGCTGTTGCGGAGGATGCGTTACGAATTTATACTCAAACAGTAAAGAAAAAGCTAACTATGGGTCGTAGCATTGATACGTTATTATCAGCTTCGATTTTTGCGGCTTTAAGAGTTCATGGAATACCTAGAACTGCCGAAGAAATTACTAAAGTTGCACAAATACCTAAAAAGAAAGTCATAAAAAGTTACAGACTAATTTTAATGGAAGTTTTACCTAAATTAAACCTTAAAGTTCAGCATTTCTCAGCAGATCGCTATGTAGATAAATTTAATGAAGAGTTAAAACTTTCTATGAAATGTCGGAATATCGCTGTCAAAATAATCGAAAAAGCAAAAGAAAGTGGATTTAATTCTGCTGGAAAGGATCCTAAGGGAATTGCAGCAGCCGCTATTTATATCGGTTCAAAAATTTGTAATGAAAGCAGAACGCAGAAGGAAATAAGTAAGCTAGCCCGAGTTACTGAAGTGACCCTTCGTATGCGAGTTAAAGATCTGCAAAAATATGCAAACATGGTTGAATAAAAAGATTTACTAATTTAATTTAGAGTTCAAAACGATTCCTAAAATTTCTTTAACTATAAAGTTTAAGGAAATATAAAGTTATTCTTCAATATCTATTAAAAGATTTTCTTCTTCAAATAACGGAAGGATTTCCAACATTTCTTTAATTTTGGGAAGATATTTCACAAAATTATACAGTTTACTGTCAATTAGAAACAAGATTAGCATTATATAGAATGTTTCTTTGACTAATTTTTTATTAACTCCTAAGCTATTTAAATAATCATTAATGTTATTCTTAATTACATTTATTGATTCTCCTACCTTCAAAAGAGCTAAACCATATAAATTCACCATTAAAGAACTAGCTTCAAGGTCTTTTCTTTTTGAATGTGTATGTGCTAATTCTAAATATTTATTTGCTGCTTTTTCATAATTTTGTGATTCTAACAAGTCTAATATAGGTGAATAGTATCTTTTTCTCATTGGTTTTCTTTTCTTAAATATCCTTTCTTTATCTTTTTTCGCATCTCCTTTTTTAGATTGGATTTTTCCAAACCTCTGATCCATTTCCATTTGTTTTTTAGATAATTCCCCAACTTCGGCTCGTGATAATATTTCTTTTACTGGTTCTTTTGAAATTTCTTTATCTTTTACTTTTTCTAATTTTTCTTCTTTTTGATAATCTACACCTAAATAGTCTTCTAATAACTCCAACTCCTCTTCAAATAATGGAATACTTTCTAAGAACTTTAAGGATTCTTTGAATTTTTGCTCCTCTTGAAGATTTTTTAAATCAATTATATATTCTATGAGAGTTACTACAAATGTCTCAGAAAAAGATGTTCCTAAGCCAGATAATTTTGCTTTTGTCTCATTCAGTAACTCTTTGATATCTCCAAATTTATTTTGTTTCATAAGTATTAGGATTGCAACAGCTAACGATACTCCTGCTAAATCATATTTTTTTATTAAACTTAATCGATTAGTTGTACTCTTATACACTTCAAAAGCTTTATTATATTGTTGATTTTTCAAATGAGTTAAACCATCGATAAAATAAGCTCTTTTTAATCCCCTTCTTTCCCTCATTTGATTATCTTTATATAACATTGCTTCTTGTGCTCTCTTTTCAATAATAGACCCTTTTTCTTTTAATACTTCTCCTTTACGTGTCTCGATAGCTTTTTTAGATCTAACAGCACTTTCCTCAGCTTCTAGCTTTTCAATTTTTTTGTGTATTTCAGTTTTATATTCTTTATTTTCAATTTTATCATTATAAACTTGAGCTAAATGTAAATCATTCAATTCAATATAAATTTCAGATACTTTCTTGTAGATCTTGTTAAATGTGATATTTACGTTTTCTTCTTTTTCTAAATATGCTGATGCTATATTTAGAACTTTTTTTACAGACATTTCTGCTTTATTAATTGCTGAAAGATTTCCCTCGCTTTCTAAAATTCTTAAAGCTTCACTTTTAATTACTTTAATAAAAATTAAACTAATTTCTTTCGATTGATCGTAAAGCATTTGATTCCGATAAATTCTAATTGAATTTTCAAGAATCTTTTCATTCCGTGTAAAATCTTCTACTTTTCGAAGTTCTTGTAATTTCTGAATAAATTTTGGAAATACTCTTGTTAAATATCTTTTTTTCATATTAACTGAGATTTCGTTAAAAAAAACGAAAAAATTTTCAAATTCCAAACCTTCTAATAATATATCTAAAGACTTTGTGAGGATAAGATCCTTTATATCTTCTTTACCAATATTTTTAAGATATTCTGCCTGGTTTTTTAAGAGGTCTGCTGCCTTTAAATAATTGTTATTCTGAACAAATTTGTTTGCTTCTATTATTTTTTGCTTATTCAATTCTGCTATGATATCTATTTCAGCTTCGCCAAAACTTGTTATTATTTCCACTCCCCTGTTAATATAGTCTTCTACTTCTTTCTTTTTTAACGCTTCATATTTATCTTCAAATTCATCTCTAATTTTAGCTAAATTTTGTTTTATTTTTCTTGAATTTAGCTTATCTATTAAAATGGTTGCCATTCCAAAATTATTAGTTTCCAGAAAGCAATTAATTAGTTCTTCTAAAGTTGAATCTAAATTTGCTTTTTTTACTTTATAAGAGTCCCACATATTTTCAAGTTCATCATAGGTATTTTTAGCAGCATGCTTTTTTTGTTTATTTACTTGTTGTATAAAAAGCGTTATAAGGACTTCAGTTAATTTATTAGTTAGAGCTTTTAATTCATCAGAAAGGGCTTCACGTTGATATTTATTGATTGCTATGTATAATTGTTCTCTAGCTGATTCAAAATTATTTAAACTAACTAAATAATCCGCTGCAGCACAAATTTTATCTGATAATTCTTTTAATAAGATTATTACATCTTGATGAGGTAAACTATCTAAGATCCTTAAGGCATCATCAACTCTGCAAGCTGAAATCCAAGAACTTATTGCTAGTTTAAACGCTTCATAAATAAAAACCTTGTCTAGTAATTCTATGCTTGACCATTGAGCTGCTCTTTCATAATTTGTAGCAGCTTGTTCAAACTCATTTTTATTGAACAAAAGATTACCCTCTCTTATTATAGCATCAGCATAGAGTTTTTTAAAATTTAATGATTTTTTTTTATCTACTTTTTCTAAAATCTTGCTAGCTTCTAAATATAGATTCATTTTAGAATAAAGATACGCTGCTTGCTCACTGATTATAAAAAATTCTTCTTTATTGTATATATCAGCTATTAGTGCGGCTTTTCTAATAGCTTGAGCAGCATAATAATAATTTTGATTATTAAAATAGATATTTGCCATTTGTATAAATATTGGAAATCTCATCCATGCATTTTCAATATTTAATGGAGATTCGCCATTAATCATTGCTAAACATAAAGATTGGAGTGCTTGATGAAATTTATTTGGGGAGAGGTTCACGAATGCCTCTAAACTTGGAAAATTAACCCATATATGTTGTAATAAATCGTTGACGGATATTGGTAGGATTCCATTCTGATCATAAAACATAACAATTGTAGGAATATCACGTTTTACTGAAAATATATCAGGAAGTATCATTTCAAATAGTTCGGATTCTTCTTTATTTACAGGGTTCAAAAAATATATAATCCCGTCTACCATGGGAATTATATCATCCAAATCTGCAGAGATACTTGTAATTGCATCAATTTCTAAATCACATATATCATCAAAGACTCTAGTTTCTTTATACCATTTGAAATGTGTTTCTTGATCTTCCCCTGGCTCACCGAAAGCACGTGAAGCATAAAAATGGATTGTGTCAGCTTCACCCAGAATTAAGATTTTAAAATAATATGTAGTCATTTATTTAATTTTTATGATTTTTAATGGTTTATTATTTTTTTCCTTTTTACCTAAGGAGTTATTGTTTTTTCAATAATAGATCTATTCTAAACACATAAAATTATGAAACTTATGAAATTCTTTTAAAAGAAAAAAACTCTTTTAATTATAATTAATTGAGTTTGTGAATTTAAATTTTTTTTAAGACCTAAACGGAGAATAAACATTGGATTACATCGAAAGGAATTATCAACTTATAAAAGAACGAATGATTGAGCAAATGGAAAATTCCTTTGTGATAGGAAGAAATCTCGTGGAAACAGAATTAGATACAGGTCTTTTTAACTTCATTATCAAGCCGATCGTAAAATCATTCTACGATTATTGGGCTAAAAATGATGCTAGAGAGGGTACTTTAAAACAGATTAACCTCACATTAGAAGCAGGTAAGAAATTATTATTAAATGGTAATTCTAATGATATTTTCAATGAGATTCTTAATGAATCTTTTCCCAAATACCTTGAGGCAGATCAAACAACACGTCAATGCTCGCGACATCATAAAAATTATGAAAAATTAAAGCAAGCTAGTAAAGAAACATTTATAAATTATTTAAAAGAAGTAGTAAAATTATTAGGGATAACGGATGAAGTAGATAATTATGGAGACTTATGTCGATTAGCATTTCCTTCAAAAGAAGTAGCTAAACAAAATTTAATGAAACAATTAGATTTTACAGATCAAGGTATAAAAATAGTTGAAAACGATATAGGGATACTAAAAATCCCGATGGGCAAAAAAATAATTGTAAAAGCATTAAGGAAAGGTTTTGAACAGACTAAGGAAGAGTTTCTTAAAGCACTCAATGATACATATAACAATAAATAATTAAAATATTAATTTAATGATAGATTTTACAAATAAAGTTTGTAAGTGGTTTTTGATTAAATTTTAGAAATTTAAAATTATTATAGTATTAATGAGATTTGAGCTTAATAATGGATTACATAGAGAGAAACTATAAGATCTTAGAGAAAAGGATGATTGAGCAAATGGAAACAAGTCTTAATTATGGAAAAAATCTTATTGATACTGAACTAGATGCTGGTACTTTAAATTTTGTACTTAAACCAATAATTAAAGCTTTTTATAAATACTGGAGTGACAAAGAAGCAACAGTAGGTACATTAGAGCAGATTCGAGTCACACTTGATTCCGCGAAAGAATTAGTTCAAAATGGAGAGATATCAAAAGAAAAACTTGAAAGGATCGTCAATAAGAATTTTCCTATTTACTTAGAGAATGATCAAACGGACCGCCAATGTAAAAGCACTCACCAGAATTATAAAAAATTAAAGGAAGTAACTAAGAAGTGTTTTATAACGCAAATAGAAGAAAGTATCCTTTTTTTAAATGTAAAAGATGATGTTCAAGGATATAATGAGTTATCCAGAGCAACCTTTAAAACAAAAGAAAAAGCATATGAAGCTTTAAAACGCCAGCTCGATTACAATGAAGAAGGAATAGCAATTGTTGAAAAGGATGACAATATTCTCAAAGTTCCTCTTGGAAAAAATATTATTCTAAAAGTACTACGAATGGGTTTTGAAATGACAAAAAAGAAGTTAATCGAAGACCTTGACGAGATTTTTAATTAATATCTCCTAGTGTTAAATATTCGAAATTGATATAAATAAAAAGTATAGATTTACCTTGACTGAACCTGCTCAGAAAAAGGAGCAAATCACTATTTTACGGGTTATTTTTTTAAATCTTTTAATTATAGCTTTTATTGTAATTTCGTATGTGTATATTTCTGAACCTTTTGGCTCAATTTCTACTATTTATGTAACGGACCAAGAATTTTCAATACAATTTGGTATAACTCTTATGATTTTTACATTTTTTTCAATATTAGCAGGCCCAATTCAAGGATTACTCTCAGGGTTTTTAGGAGAATTGCTGTATCAATTAGCTTTTTATGATTCTCTTTATCTTGAATGGTGTTTTATTACAAGCGCATTAGGGTTTTTATATGGAATCTATAAGTATCACCCTTTAAAATATCATGATGGGATTAAAGTATATTATACGTTTATCGCTCTTATCATTGCATCCTTTACAGTCTTTGGTCTCATTATTGTTTTTCAATTTTTTATTTATCCTAATCAAAATACAATTGAAGTTATCGTGATAAATTATGGTTTTAAATTCCTACTTCAAGCACTTATCTCAGTTATATTTATAATACCAGTATTTCTCCTCATCTATGATAGAATTCTTGCGAAAGAGGAAAAAGATTTGTATTTTATGATCTTAACACATCATCCTCTATCTGCAAGTGATCATACTTTTTATCTCAAATTTGGTAGAACTAAAATCTATTTGTGCACAAGATGTTCGGGTGTAATACTGGGGGGATTGTCTGCGATGTTCACAACATATTTAACTGCTAAAATCTTCCAAGTGGAATTTAGCGCAGAAATAGCCTTACTTATGTGTATAATCCTACCAATACCAGGCCTTATAGATTGGGGAACCCAAAGACTTTTTTTAAGAAAAAGTACTACCGGATCGAGGTTATTCACTGGTTTTATAATAGGGCTGGCTTTACATTTTATGAGTTTTACATATAAATACTATTTCTTTACGTTATTGATTTTAACAATTTATTTTTCAATTTTTTTTCTTCTTGTATTTTTTGGACATAAGAAGGAAATGAGATTATGGAAAGAGGAGAATAAGAAATTCCTCCAAGAATAGAACAGTAGAAAAGAATGATAAAAACATGCCAAATATAATTTTTATTCATGGACTTAAAAGCTCTGGTGATGGATTTAAAGGACAATTATTGAGGAAAGCATTACTCGGTTGTTTAACTCCGAGTTTTATACGATTTTCTCCAAAAATTTCAACTAAAGAATTATTAGAAGAACGCATGAAACAATTATATATAATTTTAAAGGATAAGGACACTTGGATTATCA
>CAYNEU010000440.1:0-3281 GCA_964396275.1 uncultured archaeon
AAAAAGATCGACAATTGTTAGCCATTTTTCCTTAGTATCATCGTCAATGGAGCTTTTTCTTGTTAATCCTCTCCCTTTTTTAAGATTTTTAAGTGATAAATCATAATTTTCAAGCATCTTATAACAAATTCCTAGCTTAATGTAAGTCTGATTGATATACCACTCATTTCTAGCCACTTCGACGGCTTTCAAGAACTTTTCTATTGCCTGTTCATACTCTTCATAATACATTAGGATTTCTCCAAATGTATCGTGGTATGTTCCATTTTCAGGAACTTTATCAACTAAATCTTGGATTAATTGTAATGCCTCTTCTTTTCTATTTAAAAATTGCAGCCAATAGGCTTTATAATTTAGAAGATCAGTATTTTCCGGAAATTTTTCAAGCAGTTCATTGATTATATCTAACCCACTCTCTATTTCTCGCATTCTTCTAAAAACTGATGCTTTTTTCATCTTAATGTCAATCTCATTTTCTTGGAATATCTCTAACATCTCGTCTAATAATTTCAGTGCATCATCAAATTGAGCATAATAGAGCAAAATTGATATTTTAGTGTTATATAAATCGATATTTTCTGGATTAGATGCCAGCTTTTTATCAATCTCTCTTACTTTTTCATTAAATTGCTCTTTTAAATCTCCAGAACTCTTTGATTGAAACAAACCCATGATATCCCGCCAGATTATTCCCTCTAATTTTTCATATCTTTCTCTTAATTCTGCTTTTGCTTCAATCTTATATGCTAAGTAATTAATATATTGACGTAAAAATTCACTTAAAGACTCTTTAAAATATTCATTAAATAATAATCCACATATATCATCTAAGATATTGTTAATAATAGCCCGTAAATCTAGTGTCCTTGAAAATAACTTACCTAAATACGTATACTTTGTTATATAATCTTCTGTAATCGCCCGAAGCATGATCTCTACTTTTTCGTTTTCCTGGAAATAATAATATTCATCAGGAGACATAACTAATTTGAAAAATTTTATTGGATATATCTGATTTTCAACAATCTCATCTATATAATACTCTAATTTTGCCTTCCTAATTCCGTAAGTATTTGAAAAATCGTCTATAGAAATATAATTAGGATATTGATCCGGATGGTTAATTGAAAGAAAAAGTAATATCTTGTTAAATTCCTTCTCATCTGTTAACATAGCTTTCACTCTTGTATAATCTAATCTTAAAACATTGTTGAGAAACCTAAATTGAATATCTTCATTTTTAATATCATAATTTTCAAAAAAGTTGACAGTTTTTTTAGTAATCTCCTCAATCCGTTTGGTTTCATCGTCTAAAATCGATTGTCTATCTAAATCGTAGTTTTGTAACATTCTTGAGTATTCTAATTTACCTGATTGGGTGATTCTATACCTCTTATTCTCTTTTATAACAAATTCTTTATCCAATAACAAATTCATATTTTTTGATAAGGATGATTGATTTATAGAAAGTGGCTCTTCAAGAAAATTAGACCATTTCAAATAATCATTATTATACACCATCCAAAGAATCCAATGATCATAATTTCTTCTTCTTTTAATAACATCGGGGGGATAATTTAATTTCCTCTTCTTCTTAAGAACTCCAGAGAGTTCATGAAATCTCTTTTGACCTTCCTGAGTTATCTTATAATGCCCTCGAGAATAATTATCAACATAACCCCTACCTTTTAATATTGACAGATACTTAGATAATGTAGATAAACTAAGCTCAAGTGGCTTTTCAGTGAAATCTGACCACTGACATTCCTCATTATTAGATAACATCCAGAGAATAATATGTTCAAAATTCTTTTTTCCAAATTTTGGAGTTTTATATATCTCCTCTGGAGGATAATTAATTACACTCATAGCTTATGAGATCCTTAGTTAAATTTGTTACTTATTGATAGATATGTTTTTTTACTATTTAAATTATTTCTTGAATATTCGAACTTCGCATAGAGTTCCGCAATAAAAACTATATAACGAAATATTTCTATATTATAATTAAGAAAACACAGAGGTAAAAAAATATGTCAAATAAAAAAGGTATGGAAGCATCTCTCGGAGATTATGTCTTAAATCCGAAGAAATACTCCTTAGGATTTAAAGACTTATAATTAATTATTTAATTTTTTTACTTATTCTTTTTTTATTCTTCTTATTTATGATTTTTATCAAGTTTACTTGTATTCAAAATAAAAATAAACATCTCTTCTCTTGAACCTTTAATAAATGAAATAATCATTGAAAAATATATTTCATTAGCCCTGAATCCGTTATATTAGAAATATACCTATTTAATTTAATTTCATAACTTTCCCTTATATTCGAACTTCTCTCAAAGTTTCGCAATAAGAACTATATAACGAATCATATCTATATTATAATTAAGAAAACACAGAGGTAAAAAAAAATGAAAAAAATAAATCAGACTCCAATTATCAAGATAAGAAATGATGATATAGTTTCTCGAGATGTCATTCGAGAATAATCAAATAACTTTTATTATATTAAAAAAACTTTATGGAGGATAATAAAAATGTCAAATAAAAAAGGTATGGAAGCAACCCTAGGAGATTTTTTCTCAAATCCAAAGAAATACTCCTTTGGATGGAAAGACCTATAATTAATAAGTTATTTTTTTTTCTTATTCTTTTTTTATTTAATTTATTGTAACCTTAATAGATTTTTAAGAAATTTCAGTCAATCTAAAATTTTATTTTAATTAAGGTGAATAATTTGTAATTATGAGAGTTTTAAGTTTATAACTCAACAAATTAGGAATTTTGCATTAGATTTAAAATAGCTATTAGCTTATAATAGTAAATAGATCCAAAATAGTTTAAGACTGTTAAATTTATCAAATAGATGTCTCATTCTGAATCAGAGGAATTAAAGCAAGCAGAACATTTAATCAGAGAAGGCAAGTTTAACGAAGCACTACAGACAGTTTTAGAATTAGAAAAAAGAGATGATTTTTCTCCTCAAGAACTACTCTCAATCAAAGTTCTTAAAGCTAATTGTTTATATATGTCAGGAAACTATTTGGATGCCCTTAAAAGTGCTGCTGATATTTTTCAAGAAAGTCAAAAACAAGGAGATTTACTTTCATCTTTTGATGCTTTAACCATTCAAGCATATGCTAATATGATGATGGGAAATATAAGTAAAAGTGCAGATTTAATTAACCAAGCAGAAGATGTACTTAAAATAATTAAACAATCATTTACAATAGACCTTATAAGGAGCGAATCTTTTTTTGTAAGAATAAAAGCGAG
>CAYNEU010000441.1:0-2384 GCA_964396275.1 uncultured archaeon
TCTGAGTTCTTACCAAAAATTACACTTCCATCTTCAGTGGAATTTCCTAATGCTACTAAAGTATCACACATTATTCATCATTTTATTACAATTAATAGAATAAATAGGTGTGGAATCAGGATTTTTTAAGATAATTAAAAGCAGTTATTGCAAAGATTTTAGTTATATTAATTACATCATCGATATAGACAAACTCATCTTGGGCATGATAATTATTATCTCCCCGAAGAGGTCCAATTAAAATAGTTTCTATTCCATTTTCCTGAAATAATTGAGCGTCTGTAGTCGGTAAAAAAGTCTTAAAATCTCTTTCTTCTTTAAATACAGTTTTGAATGCTTTTTTTACTGCATGGGCAAAGGTAGATTTTGTATTTGCTATTTGTGGTTTAATATAAGCTCCTATTTGGGCAGTAATATTTAAGTTAGGATCTTCTTTCTTAAGAGATTCAACAAAATTAAAAATTCTTACCTTAATACTCTCGATATCCATTTCTGGAACGACCGTAATCATACATTGCAAAACACAATTATCTGGAGTTGTATTCACTGAATTTCCTCCATTTATCATTGTAAAATTTACTGAACTTACTTTCGATGGAAGATCAGGAGGGAGAGGATATTTAGTTTCCAATTGTTTGAATTCTTCTTGTAGTTCCATTAGGAAATTCATGATTTTTACCATCTTTGCGATGGCGTTTATTCCTGAATATTCATTTCGATTGGGTGGAACCAAATCTGGATAGGCCTGAGCATGTCGTCTTACTCCTTGAATGATAAAACTCATTTGCAGTGCTCCCCCAAGATAGGCAATAGGATAATTAGAACAAGCATCACCTAATAAACAAGCATCTCCAGTAATAATTTTGTCCTTAACAAGATATTCAGAACCAAGTAATCCACCTATTTCCTCGTTAATTACAGCAGTTAAGATTAATTTTCCATTTAAGTTTATTCCGAGATCTAATAAAGCTTTTGTTGCGAAAATTTCTGCAGCTACACATGCCTTATCATCAGCAGCTCCACGTCCATAGATTTTATTTCCAACAATCTCTCCTCCATGTGGATCTTTAGTCCAACCGTTAAGCGAGGCAACTGTGTCAATGTGAGCATTAAATATTAGAGATGGTCCATTATTATTTCCTATTTCACCAATGATATTCTTCCTTTTAACTTTAGTATTTATTCGAAATTCCTGCATTTTAGATTCAACAAATTTAGATATTTCTTTATACTTCCCTGGTGGTACTTCAGAAGGAATCTTAACCAAATCCTGGAGAAATTGGATTATTTCATCTTTCATAGTATCTATTTTTTCTATAATTGCCTTTTCTATATCATCCATTATTTTCACGAGTTATTTTATAATTTTTAATAAAAATGAAAATGTAATTATCTATATAAAGTATTTTCTGATGAAATTATAAAGTTATAAAGAAAATAAATTATAAAGAAAATTATAAGAATTTAGATTATAATATTGCTATCGCATCAATTTCAACTAATCCATATGGAAGAGGACATGTTGCTTCAATGGTAGTTCTAGTAGGAAATTTTTCAGATACACCATTTTGCTCGAAAAACTCTTTATAAGCCTGATTCATCTCTTTAAAATCAGACATATTTTTTAAAAAAACACTTACTTTCACTAAGTTTGATACATTTGCTCCCGCAACTTCTAATATTTTTTTGATTTTTTCAAAAGCAGCAAATGTTTGACTCTTTATATCTCTCGCTTCTGGAGTTGCAACTTGTCCTGATATAAAAATAAGATTATTAGTCTTTATACCAAGATTATAGGGTCCAGCTTTAGGCGCTCCAGTATCAATTACTTCAAAATTAACCATTTTAATTATCACCAAGAAAGTTTTTAATTATTTTTCATTTAATTGTTTGATATTGATAATTACGATTAACCCATAATAATAAAATTTACTTATTGTCGTATATGAGTCAAACAAATCCAAATTTAATTAAGTTTTAATAAAATTCTTTTTTTAATGAATTAGACTTAATTATACTTAAAGTTGCACAGACTTTTTTGGTTTTAAACCAGTAAATGCATTCTAATAAGATTGAAATATCTTGAAAGCAAATAAAGATAATCTTTGGATATTTACTTTTGAATATGCTGGAATTGTGAAAATAGGTGGTCTTGGAGAGGTACCAGCAAATCAAACTAAGCATCTAGCTAATGATTATAACATCACAGTATTTATTCCTTCACATGGTCAATTACAGAATTTAGATAACACTCTTAGGTGGGAAAAATTGCCATTTAATTGTGTAGGACAAATAAATCCTTCACAATTTGGAATTAATAACCCAGAAGCTACATATAATATTTCATTTTACAAATCGAAAATAAATAATGTAAATATTATTTT
>CAYNEU010000442.1:0-8563 GCA_964396275.1 uncultured archaeon
AAGCACTTCTATTCCATCTGTTATTTCAATCATATGATGAAATAAATTGAATATAACAGAATCCTCATCACTCCTATCTGAAGATTCAATACATCTTGCATATAAATTTGTTGAATAATTAACGATTTCTTTAGCCCTTTCAGCATTAGTCCATTCCTTAAACTTAACCCATTTATGTGGTTCTAATCTTTTATATGTCTCAAAAAACTCTTGAATCTCCTTAAGTTTGTGATTATGTACATCTTGAATATCATTATATCCGCTAAATCTAGCATCATTTATTATAACAGAAAGAATTTTCGGATCATCTCCATGTTCATCTTCAATAATCAAAGCCCCAATAACTCGAACTTTTACAATACACCCCACTTCGAGGGGTTCATAACTCAATACCATTATATCAAGAGGATCATCATCATCTGACCATGTTTGGGGGATAAAGCCATATTCGACGGGAAAAATTACAGATGAGGGAATAACTCGATCTAATACAAAAGCTTCCCATTCGGATTTATACTCATATTTATCTCTTGAACCGCTAATAACTTCGATTACTGCATTTAAAGCAATTGGAGGATTATCTCCAGATGGAATATCTTTCCAAAGATTCATACATATCTGAATTTAAATAAATTTTTAAAATCTTACTTCTTAATTACTAAAATATTTATAAATTTCAATATAAGTTGATCTATGGTTCGTCCTTGGTATTGGCCTAAAGATGGAATGCATGAAAAGACAACGCCATTTACTTGGATTGTGAAGGGAAAGATTGCTGCGTCGTGGTGGCCAGATGCATTCTTATTTGAGAAATATAAAAAGGAAGGTATAAAAGTTATTATAAATTGTTCGGAATTTGATAATCGGAAAGATATCCCAAATCATTTTCAATATTTTCACATAAATATACCTGATTTTGGGACTCCGACAGATTCTCAATTAGAAAAGTTCTTCGAGATTACAAGTAAGTGGGGAGCGAATAGAGAGCCATTTATTGTACATTGCGTAGCAGGTTGTGGAAGAACAGGTATAATGATCGTAGCGTGGGCTGCTTTTAATGATTATATTCCAAATGGATTGGATCCAGTAAAATGGATTCGAAAACTTAGACCGTGTTCATTAGAAACAAAGGAACAAATGGAATTAGCGCGTAAAATAGCTATAAAGTATCGAAAATGTCATTAATGTAAAGTATATAAGAATAGAATTTATTTTATTATTAAGATTATAATTTTTAATTGCCATATCGTATATATTATTAGATACTTATGCAAAAATCAGACTACATTTATATGATAACTGATAATATTATGGTATATCAGATTAATTTACCCACCGATTTTCGCGGAAATCAATTACATGAACATCTTAATCGCTACGATGAAAAATATCTTAGTATAATTGCAGGATTCGATAAAAATTTCTTAGAACACTTCTTAATTATATCAAAAGGAAGAAGTCAAGAAGATATTGCTGAAATACTTAGAAAAATGGAGAAAATTTCTCATATGATCGGACCGACAGGAAATTTAAATTATCTCACTCCTAATCAAATCCAATTTATCCTCACTAAATTAGGTTCGCTCAATGTAAGCGAAATAAAAGAGGAAAATATTAGCCAAATTGCTGATGAACAAATAGAAAAAGAATTTGGAACCACCTACAGTGGATCATCTGCATTAGAACAGCAGCTTGCTAGTGCAGCATTTTATTTACAATCAATTGGATATAATATTCAAGAGATACAGGAGAAATTTAATGAAGTAAGACAAGATCCTTCCAAATTGGATACCTTATTTACATTACCACCTCAAGAAATTATCAGTGTACCTACAGAAATCCAAACAAGAGACACTCCTCCATCAAGGGTTCAACAAGCTTCAACAACACAATCTACTTCTATTGATAGAAGCCAACAAACTCAAAATGCTATTGAACAACATGTATCATCAATTGAACATGAAATTACGGGAGAACGAGCAAAAAAAGTCGAAGAAATAATGGTCCTTATAAAAACACATGTTAAAGAAAATATGAATGAGAGTTATGAAAGAGTTTTTCGCCAAATGCATCCGGATAGGTTAAATAAAGCTTATAAAATGTTAAAAGATACAAAAAGAAAATCAAAAAGAATGAATCTTTATTTAGAATGGTTCTTCTGCTCAACACTCTTATCTAAGATTGAACTGAAGGTAGAACATTGGCAAGTATCATCACAAGCGGGTCATGGTCAAGCCGGAGTTTATACCGCGGGAATAAATTTCTCTCGTTATGATAATATTGTACGAGAATTTCCAGATCCTAAATTAACAAAAGTAATAAACATTTGTAGACGATTATTACAAAATCCTACAAAAAATGCAATTCAAAAGTTAGCTACAGACTTGGTAGCTGAGACTGGATTTGATGAACATCTTTATTTTACAGATTGAAATCTATTCGAGAGTAAATAATTTCTTTTTTTAATTGTGTTACCTAATATAGTAAAGATCAAATTTTGATAATTATGAGATGAGAAAAAATTCCTTATTTTAGGTATAATGATATAGAAATAAATTATATAAAAAGAGGCAGAGGCGAACCTCTTTTAATGTTTCAAGGTCTTGGTCAATCTATTGGCAGTTGGACCTTCCAAATACCATTTTTTAAACGAAAAATGATGGTAATAGCATTAGATAATCGGGGGATTGGAGAAAGTTCAAGACCAAACTATCCTTATACAATGGATATGTTTATTGAGGAGACAAATGCTTTATTAGAATACTTACAAATAGAAAATCAACTTCATGTGATAGGAATCAGTTTGGGAGGAATGATAGCTCAGCAGTTTGTCTTAAAATTCCCCAAAAAAGTAAAAACATTAATTTTGCTAGCAACAGCTGCGTATATGAACCCTCAACCTTTAATTGAGAAATATAG
Source organism: uncultured archaeon (assembly GCA_964396275.1). GTDB lineage: Archaea > Asgardarchaeota > Lokiarchaeia > Sigyniarchaeales > SOKP01 > Loki-b32. The sequence goes on from CAYNEU010000442.1 coordinate 2,920, forward strand.
GTATTTTAAAGAAGATTTATCTTTAGAGGAGGCGTTTAGAGAACGACTTGAATTAATGTTTTCACAGGACTTTATTAAAAAGGTTCAAGAAGATGAAAATTTAGCTGAAACGCTTAAAAATAAGTTATTACTTGAGAATCCTCCTACAATGCAAGATTATATAAATCGTGGCGCTGCGATTGCTGAACATGATACTCGTGACTCTTTACATAAAATTACGCAACCAACCTTAATATTAACAGGTTCTAAGGATAAAATAATAAATTTTAAGGAATCTGAATTTTTACATGAAAAAATTCCCCACTCAAAATTGGAAATAATTGAAGGTTATGGTCACGGCAGCTTGCTTATTGAGGATTTTGAAAAAATAAATACTATAATCTGGGATTTTATTCAACTTAATATGGGATAAAGAAGATTATTTATTTTGTTTCTTGTAAATTGATTTACCTCTAATAATAGTCTCTACAATCTTAATTTCTTTAATTTTATCTTTCGGAACATCAAGAGGATTTGTGTCCAATATAACTAAATCTGCTAATTTTCCAACTTCTATACTCCCTTTAACTTTTTCTTCAAATGCCCCATAAGCAGCATTAATGGTATAGGTTTTTAATGCTTCTTCCATTGTTAGACACTGCTCAGGAACAAATCCATTTCTGTTTACTAATGCGTGGAGTCCAAAAATAGGGTTGGGATCTTCAATTGGTGCATCACTTCCTGATATAAGAATGACTCCACCATCTATAATAGATTTCATTGGGTATGTATATTTACATCTTTCTTTTCCCAATCTTTTCTCAAGCCAATTATATTCTGAATTTATGAAAGGAGGTTGACATGATGCGATAATTCCATACCTATTCATATCTTCTATAACATCGTTAGTTAACATCGAGGCATGTTCAATTCTATGTCTATGATCTTTTCTCGGAAATTCGTTTAAAAGCTTTTTATATAGGTTTACACAGATTCTATTGCCTCTATCTCCAATTACATGAATAGCTATTTGCAATCCATTGTTATGAGCATCTCTCATCTTTTCATAGATTTCATCTTCATCTACTACGCAAAATCCACACCTATCAGGTGCGTCTGAAAAAGGTTCCCACAAACAAGCAGTTTTAGCTCCAAATGTACCATCGAGGAATAATTTTAAGCATCCAACTTTGAATTTACTATCCTTTTTGCCTCCATCCAACGGATATTTCTTAATTTTAAGTATTTTTTTTGGCTTATCAGTGGCTATAAGACCATACCAGTTCTGAAATATTTTCTCTTGGACAGATTTGAAAAGAGGAGTTTCAATAGGTCCAAGACTTCCACTTTCACGAGTTTTACCAAACTGAATAATTCCATGAATAGAAGTAATACCTTTTTCAGCTAATATTTTAAAAGCTTTTTCAGTACTTTCTTGAAAAAATTCTAATTCAGGAATGACATACTTGTCAATCTTAGAATAAACTAATGTTAAAGCATTTTCAGAGATTACACCTGTTAGTTCTCCTTTTTCATTGATTCTAATTTCCCCTCCCTCTGGTATTTTTGTATTAGTGTCAATCTCGACTAATTCCAAAGCCTTTGAATTAGCAACGCCAATATGAGAATCGTATCTTAAGAGGAATATTGGATTTTCAGGACATGCATCATCCAAATCCCATCTTGAGGGCAAAACAGGAACTTGAAAATTCTCTTCATTAAAACGCAAACCAAGTATAAATTCTCCTTTGCTTTTTCTTTTTGCAGTTTTTTTTAAAATATCTTGTAATTCTCTTAAGTTTTTAACAGAGGAAAGATTTAGATTCATTGAAAAGAATACATATGATATAGGATGCATATGACAATCAATAAAACCTGGGAGGAGAGTCTTTCCTTTTAAATCAATCAAATTCTGAACAATACTTATTTTTTGTTGAACTTCTTCTAAAGTGCCAATAGCAACAATTTTTTCACCCTCTACACCAACCGCACTCACTATAGGGTGTTTATCATTCATGGTTATTATTGTTCCGCCATAAAAAATACTCATCTAACATTTACTCCCTATTTTCAAGAAGATTGTTACTTCTAAAAGTGTACTACAGATAAAATTTTTTTATTTTCTTCTGAGCTTCAATTCTATATTTGTTTTCTTAGCAATTTCAGTAAGACTTTCTCTTAGGATTTTTGATTTAGTTTTTAGGTCTGCTTCATTAGTTTCCTTATCTTTAATATGTTTTATACCATCTTCTAATGCCTTTTCTAAATCTTCAATCGAAAGTAGAGCACTTGCAATGCAATAAAAACTTTTAGATCTTCCTTCATTAAAGCTCTCTAATATTTTCTCAAGTAATTCAATTCGTTTCTGTTGTTGAGTTAAGAATTCCTCTAGTCCCTTATCTTTAATTAATTTTAAATTGGCTAGTGAAACTTTATGGGAGATAAAGGAGTCCGCTTTATCCCATTTATCTATCTTTAAACATGGAAATTCGTTACACTCAGCACATGTTTCAAATTTATGATTTTTTACACAACACGTAATTATTGAACATGATGGGTGCTTAGTAATAAAATCAGGACCACCACAGCCCGGACATCTTGATGGCCCTTTAGTGTAGTATGTTGGACATAACCCACAATCCAATCCACAACAAGCAATTGAAGGATATTTTTTCATGGGATATTCTTTAGTCATTTTAAAATCTTTAATTGGTATAATATGATACTAATCACAAGAATTTTAAAAAATAAAAAGATTATAAGAAAAATATTAAAAATATGAAATAATTCTTAGGATTAATCAATAGGGAAAAACTTGAAATTTAAAAATGAAAGCATCACTTTTGAAAAAATTAAATCTAATAATTGAAGAAGCTAATGCTTTAAAAGATCAAAATAAATTCCAAAAAGCAATTCAGAAGTTACGAGAAGCATTAGACTTTATAGAAGATAAAGTTAAGGATCCAGAAGATAAAAATACTGAAATTGAAAACATAAAAAATGCGATTAATCAAACTTATTCGGTTGAAGTTGATAATATTGTTACTCAAGCGATACATTTAACAGCGCAAAAGAAGTTTGATAATGCAAAAAATGAGTTTCAAAGCGCTCTACAAGTTTGTGATAATATAGATGATTTGGATCTTAAAAAAGCAGAGATTGATGAAATTAATAAATTAATTAGTGAAAATGAAATAGAAAAGTTATTATTAAAAGGACTTGAGCTAAAAAATCAAAATAATTTAGGTGAAGCTGTTGAGATGTTTAAAAAGGGGTTAAATATTGCGGAGGATACTTATGATTCAGATTTTCGATCGGAAGCTTTATCCAGAATTAAAAATGAAATTTCGATAATATATGATTCCCAAATTGATGGGATTGTTGAACAGGGTAAAGAGTTCAAAGAAAGAGGTCAAATAGATGACGCTATTGACACCTTTGAAGATGCATTGCAAACTATTGAAAAATTCTTTGATCCTGAAGAAAAGAAATCGCAAATTGTTACGATTAAAAATTTAACTAATGAAATCTATTCTAACCAAATTAAACCTTTAGTTGAGAAAGGAAAAGGTTCATTAGCCCAAAGTTTAACTGAACAAGCAATTTCTGAATTTCAGAATGCTGTATCTTTAGCATCCAAAATGTATGATTCAAATCTTAAAAGTCTTGAAATTAGTCTAATTGCTGAAGTTTTAAATCCAATCTATCTTGAACGCATTAAACCATTTATAGAAAAAGGAATAGAGATAACAAAAAAAGAAAAATTTGAAGAATCTATAAACTCTATTAATGAAGCGGTTGACTTATTCCAACAAGCTCTCGATATTGCTCATACTATGGTATCTTCAGAAAGAAAAGAAGTAAAAATTAAGGAAATTAGTGATCTTCTCAATAATACTTGCATTTCTGGAATAAACGTAATCAAAAATAATTCTATTCAATTTATTGTTCAAAAGAAATATGATGAAGCGATAAGTGATTTATATATTGCGTTGAGTTTAGCAAAAAGAATGGCATATCCAGAAGATATAAATCCTGAGTTAGAAAACCTTAAAAATTTGGTCAACAAGGTTTATTCTGCCGAAGTCATAGAGGTTGTAAATAAAGGAAATAAATTAGTAGAACGAAAAGAGTATGGAAAAGCAATAGAAACTTACAATCAAGCACTAACGATGACCAATAAAATGTATTTAACGGATGAAATGGAAAAAGAAGTTGCCTTGATAAAAAGTTTAATATATGAGACTGAAGTAAAGCAATTAGTGGGAAAGGGGGAACTAACAGAAGAACAAAAGTTAAAAGAAAAAGAAATTGAAAAACTCAAAAAACGTTTAGATTATGCCCAATCAATTGACGATCCAAACCGAAGAGCTGCAGAAATGAGTAAAATTAAAAAGTCGATTGATGATGTTCATTCTGAAGAAATCAAGTTGTTAATCGAACAGGGAAATCAGCTTGCCGATCTAAAAAAATACGAAGATGCATTTAACTTTTATGAAAAAGCGTTAAAAGTCAATGAATTAATGGAAACCCCAGATGTTAAAAATAAAGATTTAATAAAAAGGTCTTATGAAAAAGAACTTATTAATAGAGCGAAATTAGAGATTGAAAATAAGAATTATGATAATGCCATTGAAAACTGTAAAAGAGCTTTAGACCTTGATGAGATATTCGTTGAGGCATATTATCATATTGGGCTCGCTTATAGCTATAAGAAAAAATATGATGTGGCAATTGAAAATTTTCAAAGAGCTGTTGATTTTGATAAGAAGCATATAAATTCTTGGAACTCAATGGGATTAACATATGAAGCAAAAGAAGATTATGATAATGCTCTTAAGTATTTAACTAATACGATAGAGATTGATCCTAGTTTTACTGAGGGGTGGTATAACCTAGGAAATGTATATAAACTAAGAAAAGAATACGATAAAGCTATAGAGAGCTATAGTAAAGCAACGGAAGCAAGCTCAGAATTCGCCCTAGCTTGGTTCTTTATGGGTTGTACTTATTTTGATAAGAAAGATTACAATAAAGGACTTGAATACCTTGAAAAAGCAATTAAAACTGATCCAAATTTAGGTCAAGAAGTCCATCCGCTTATAAAAGATATGAATAATACAATTGAAAAACTTCAAGAAACACTTTCATTGCGTTTTATTAATAGATAATCTATTATTGAATATTTAGACAAAAATAATTAAACAATTTTCTTCATATGGCTCAATAATATCGTTAATATGTAATTTTCGTTTAAAGGCTTAAAAAGCGTACTAAAAATTAAAAAAAGAAGAAAAAAAATTATTCGATTTTTTTTAAGTGTCTTAAACCCATTAAGAATATGGGAAGAGATATTGCAAGATGTATAGAAATGAATAATATAGTAGGTGTTAATTCCCAAGTAGTGATTTCAGGTAATTTTTCGCTCAACCAAACCATTAAGAATATAAAACCCATGAACACCCCCATTTGGATGGTTATAAGTTTAAACATGTTCAATCCCATGTGTTTTCCCTTTTCTTCGAATGCGGGACTAAATCCTTGTATTCCAATTGCTTCCATCAGTACCAGTATTCCATAAGATAAATAAGCTATGAAAAAAACAACCACGTAAAACGCATCAAATTGAAATAGGATAGTAAAGAATATTGTTACAACCAGAGCT
>CAYNEU010000443.1:0-2523 GCA_964396275.1 uncultured archaeon
CGCCTTCTGCTGGAATATATTTATCAAAATCAATTGCTCTATATGGCATCATGAGATCTGACCAATTACATACTAAATCTCCTGAGAAAGCTTGCACTGTGTTTTGAAATTGCTTCCTTACTCCAAATTCCTCTAAACTTCTTAAAAGAGCGTACCAAGAATCATCAATGAGCCTAATAATTCCTTTTCCTTGATCTTTCAAGTAACTCATGAAATTAAATTTAGATTCCTTTTCAACTTTTTCAGGTGAACCAATTGAGAGTTCTTCTTTTTCTTCCCCATAAACACCCTCTCGTAGTTCAAATACTGTATTTCTCAACTCATCAGTCAATCTTCTTATATCTTCATATGAGATTGTATTAATATCATAATCAGAATAATAAATCGGATCACCAACACGTACTTTTACTTGAGTTGGTTTCATTACTAGGTTACCTTTAGGTAGAGCATTTCTCGAGCCAATTACAGCCATCGGTACAATTGGCACTTGCATCTCAATAGCAAGCCTTACAGCTCCAGTTTTAAATTCCCCTAAGGTTCCATCTTTAGACCTCGTGGCCTCAGGGAATATCCCTACCCACTCACCTCCCAGGATCACTTCCTTCGCTTTTTCCCATCCTCGTTCAGGGTTTTCACGATCAACTTTAAATGCTCCAAGATTATTGAAAAGTGTCCTTACAAGAGGCGTCTTAAAGTTATCTAATTTACTCATGTAGCGAATTCTTCTATGACAAGCGGCTCCATAGAAGAATGGGTCTATATGTGACTCGTGATTGCCTACCAGAATACCCGGACCCCATTCTGGAAAAATGTTCCCTTTCGGATACTCTGCTTTGAAGTTCCAGAATGTACGGGCAGCCCATTTAATGTAAATATAAGCAGCCCACCACTGTAAACGTCCTTCAATTTGTTTTAGGTCTAAACGCTTTATAATGTATCGATATAAATCGTTGAGTGGATCGATTGGGTTATACTTTAAAATCTTATAAGTCCAATCCTGATGTCGCTTTTCATATTTTAACTCTTCTTGCATTTTCTCTTCAATACTCTTCTTGAGATCGATATCTCGGGCGATGTCCATACCTTTCTTCTCTACTTTTTCGAGTTCCATACTAATCACTCACGAATTATTAAAAATAGTATTAAATTTTAATAAAATTCAATATTTTCAGCTGAATTATATCTTTACTTAAATACATATTGATATAAAAAATTATTGGTTGAAGTAATACTTAAAAAAGTATGATTAAGAATTTGATTTGTACTCTTGAATATTTACATCTTTAAATATTACAGAAGAGAATAAAAAATAAAAAAAATAGAATGTTATAAGTTTTAATATTTTTTGCGAATTTTCCTGACTACAATTCCAGATATAATAACAAATAGAAATGATATGAGCAATATATTATACCCTGGGATTTCTGGTAATCCTCCATCTTCTGGTAAATCAACATAACCTATAGCGGATATTAATCCAAAGGGGAAAGTTGGCATCTCAATTGTAATTGAATTTGCTACGTAATTATATGTTACTGAATAAAGATAGAATTCTGGAGGTGCTGAATCCCATACTTCTGTTCCACTCATGTTATACGCATAGAATAGGAATTTTATACTGCTAAGGTCTATACTTGAAGGAAGTGTAATTGTCATGGTGACGTTTCCAATAACTGAACTATAGTTGATTAATAATTGATCAAAGAAAGCTAAAGCCGTACCAAGTGGTAAAGGTTCATCCACAGGATTCATAGGGAAGAAAGTAGAAATATATGCAGAATTCGACCCTATTACATCCATTTCTATATTAATGGTTATACCTGAAGGAAAATAACTGCTTACCGTAAAAGTGTTAGTACCTGAATGGAGTGCTTGGTAAAATTTAGGATAAACCGACATATAAGACCAATCTGATCCTGGATATGGCATTTTCGTCCAGCCGTACATCATAGTCATTCTACCCGAAGTTTCATCAAGATAAAAATGTAATTCTCTATTCATTGTAGTATTTCTAAGTAGTACATGTCCGGGACTATATGTTATATCATCATAAACACCACTCCACATAACAAAGAAATCTGATAGTTCAGAGCTAGTTGTACCCTCCGGTACTAATATTGGGGGACCACCAACATCAAATATTAGGGGTGATACAGGCCAATAGATATTTGCTATCGCAATAATGTTTGTATTAAAGTAAGTCCAAGATTCTGTTGATGGATTCCACATTTCGAGAGAAGCTACTAAATATGAGAAAAATTGATATTCTGGTTGACCTGAAGGTAAAACCAATGGAATACCATAATAATTATAATCCTCAACGAGCCAAGTCATATTCGCATAAACTGTACGAGTTTCGATAATAGTTGCTTTAATATCATAAAGCCCATCTTCATTACTTTTGTAATAAATGACATGACCAATATCAACGGACCAATCTACTAAAGTTTGAGATTTTAATTGGTAATACATAAAATTATACTCATCAAACATTTGAAATGATTGAGAAACACCAGTAGTTTT
>CAYNEU010000444.1:0-4623 GCA_964396275.1 uncultured archaeon
TCCTAATGCAATTGAAAAAGTACCTGTAAGTTATGCTTATCCATATATAAATTCTTTAAAGGAATATTCAAGAATTTCTAATCATTGTATAATCGGAACAGATGCTGATTTGGAGGGCTGCGCGATAGGTTTATTCGATGCACTTCCATTTGTAAAGAACATTAATCCTATTATCAAAATTTCGCAATTATGGCTTAGTTCTCTTCAAAAAAATGAAATTTTAAGAAAATTTAATAATCTTATATCTCCAAGATATAGTTGGGGTGAATCAGGAGAAGCCAGAGCTATTATCGATGCGTTCATTGGTTTTTCTGCTACAAGAGAAATTACAAATACTCTACGTCCTTTATTAAACAAATTTAGAGTTAGATTTACTTCAATTGGGCGCGTTCAGACTAGTCTTCTTTATTTAATATATATAAGAGAAAAAGAGATTCTAAATTTTATTCCAGTTCCCTATTTTTTAATTGATGCTGATTTATTTCATGTAAATGGAATGTTTCGAGCACATCACCAACATAATCCTTTCATGAAGGATAGTGAGGTTATGGTAAGAGAAATTTTTCAAAAGATTAAAAATGAGAAAATTGGTAAGATCATTGATAATTCTAAAAATGTAGTAAGAAGAACCCCACCTACTCCATTGAATACATCTAAAGCTTTAATTCTGTTAACAAAAAACTTAAAAATTTCAGCAAATATAGCTATGCGAACTATGAATGCTTTATATCTAAATAAGTTAATTTCATATCCGAGAACCGATAGTGATGTATATAAGTTAGATTTTAATCACAATGAAATCCTACAGAAATTCACTTTACATTCGCAGTTTAAAAATTATACTATAAACCTTTTGAAGAATAATAGAATAAAACCAACGAACGGAAAGAAAGATATGGGCGATCACCCACCTATAACACCTCTTGAAAGCTTAGAGCTTAATAGTTCAAGATTTGAGAACGATTTACAGAAAAAAGTTTATAATATACTCACACGTCATTATCTAGCACTTTTTGGAGAAGAAGCCATGGAATCAAAACAATTTTTAAGAATCTTTATAAAAGAAGAACTTTTTCAAGCTCAGTTTGTAGCATTAATCTCTCAAGGATTTCTAGAAATCGCTCCTTTCCTTAAACCAAAATATGATGATGAGATTCAAATTATTGGTAATGATATCCCAATAAAGGAAGTATTGTTTGTCCAAAAAGAAACAAAACCTCCTCCTAGATATAATGATACATCACTGCTTAAATTAATGGAAAAGAATCATTTAGGTACGAAGTCAACTAGACCTGTCATTATACAATTATTACAAACTCGTAGTTTAACAAAAAGAGTGAAACATCAGTATTTTACAACGGAATTAGGTAAATTTATTATAGAACATTTAATTGAAATATGGTTACCATTTTTAAAGCCCGAGTTTACAAGAAGAGTGGAGGAAAAACTTGAAGAAATTAAAGAGAGAAAAAAAAAAATGAATGATGTTGTAGATGAGATAAGAAATGAGTTTTTACAGTTGTTTGATAAATTCTTAGTAAATAAACATAAATTAACTTCTAAAATTGATAATTATAAGATGGATTACACTATCCCACTCACCACTTCAAATTGTCCTTTTTGTAATATATCTCCTATGAAATTCATTGATATTAAAAGTAAAAGATTTTTAGTTTGTTCTAATGAAAATTGCAAACAGTATTTATCCTTACCCAAGAACGGAAAATTAAAATTATTAGATTCTGCTTGTTCAATTTGTAATTTTAACATTTTTAAAGTAGTAATTAGGAAAAACAATAAATCTCTTATCTACTATTTATGTCCTAAATGTTGGAATGATAGTTTTAAAGAAAATTCAGGCAAGGGTTTCTGTTCTAATTGTGAGGAATATAGAATTTTTAAAGGGAGATGTATAAAAAAATGAAATATTATTTATTCTTATGATAAAAACGAAAGTATATTCGATTTTCCTTTAATAATATGCATAAATTTGAATTTCTTTTTATAATTCTGAAATTTAATTTATTTTTTCTACAATTTATACCAATAGGGTTTTATTTTCAATTTTAAGATCCATTTATTAAGTGTTATATAAGAATTCCTATTCAATTAATCATACCACACGATAACATCAACTTTATATTTATAGCAAACGTAATAGTGTTGAAGAATTTAAAGAAATGATAGGTATTCTTTAAAAAAGTTCTATAGTTTCAATTCCTTCTTCTTAAAGGAAATCGTTTGCATCAAACCTATATGCTGCTCTCGTAAGTCCAACATAATTATCTGATATCTTATAATAAAGCTTACTATTTACTATCTTCTTCTGCAGATAGTTATTTTTAATGTAATGATTCAATGAGGTTACCATTGTACCCAAAGTGACACTTCCAATGAATCCATGTTGCCTTTTAGTAACCCTTATTAATTCTAACTCAGAATGCCAATGACCATCAAGAAGGGCAATTAATATTTCATTTTTTATTGGTGTTTTAATATCCTTAATTCTATTGAACAAATGGGAATAACTTGGTTTGTAAAACTTATTTTCTGCAAAATCATCCATATTCATTTATACCTTTAAAAGTAGTAGTTATAATATAATTTAATATTAAAATTTCTTATTTAACAAAATGTATTATCTCAATGTTATTAGGATATTTCGAAAGGATAAATTAAGTTATATTAAAGTAAATTAGGTGGTATTCCTTCATCAAAATACTTTTCCCGAGTAATCCAATTTTGAGAAAATTCGGGAATCATTGCTAAAATTGATCCTCCAATCCATACAGAAAATGTTCGTTCCATGGGGGCGATAATTCTAATCCCTAAATTTTTTTTCTTTCGTCTTGCTAACTCTAATTCTAATTCTTGATAGATACGCGATTTTAAATTAGGAAACATAGATGAACCACCCGAAAGAAAAATATTATTTAATAACTCCGGACGAATGTCTAAATCACAGGCTTCAATTACATCCATGATGGCTACCTGTAATGCATCTTCTTCTAATTCTGAAGTAGGCCTAAATAATAATTCTGGAATAATAAATCTTTCTTTACTGAGTGATATTGTAGAACCATCAGGAAGGGAATATTCTTTCTCATACTGTTCACTTCGCTTCAGATCTTCTTTATAATCTAAAGATACAAAACAAGCTTTTTCCTTTAAAACTCTCACTAGCTCTCTGCGTATAGAAGAATCGACTGACCATCCAATAGATTCTAAAATCTGTTCCATATGATGAGTTAATACTTTTCCCCCAATATCTAAGATTCTTACTGCATGCTCTAACTTATATCCTTCATAAATCGGGACAATTCTTGTATTGCTATCACCTATTTCTACGATTAATCCCGTTTGGAAACCACCCGAGTATAGAGTTAACATTGAATCTAATACTGGATAAAATGCCATACATTGATATCTTTCTAAAAATAACTTAAATATTTTCTCTAAGTCCTTATATGGAAATAATGGATGTACTGCAAATAATACATTAACAAGAGTGGGATCTACTCTCAAGTTATAAAAAATATAATCAATAATATTCTCAAAATGAGTCCAATCCACAACCATTCCTTTTTCAATAGGATGAAAAATCTTATATAATCCAATTGATTGAATTTCATCTCCTACATATATTTCATCTTCACGAGATTGCTTAGATTTATAACTGACATCTACACTTTGATATTTAGGTTTTCCAACCATTGTTAGGAAAACTTGAGATGGTGTATCCTCTCCCGCAAATCCAATTTTAGTGCTGAACTGACCAATATCAAGAACTATTGTTAGATTTCCCATGCCTTAATAGGTTCTGAATTTAATTTTAAGATATTTAGCCTAAATTAGTATATCTAATATATTATTTTAATTATTAAAAAAATCTCCGTACTTTTATCGTAATAAAATTTTTAATGGCGTATATGTAGTCTCAGGCATAAAAGCTTCGCCAAAAGCAGCATTTATTTCATTTCCCCTCAGAATTGCTGTATCCTCTGCCCAATCTATAACACGCTCTAAAACTTCTTTTTGAGATGTATAAATTTGGTTAAAAATTTCTTTTTTCTTTTCCCAATAATCTTCTATATTCACTATGACAAATACAGATCCTTCTATATATTCAAATTTACATGATGGAGATTCATAATAATAAACACCCAGAGGAATCCAACTCCTCATATGTCCCGCATATGCTTTACCAGTAGAACAATGATATATTGCTTCACGTGTGATTAAAGATAAATTTCGATGTACACGGTGAAAATCTGTGTAATGAGGCATCAAAATTACTTGAGGTTTATAATCTCGGATGAGATTAGTAACCTGAGAGACTTTTTCTCTATCAATTTGTAAATCTGAATACCCTAACTCAATAATGTCACTTTTTAAAACCTTCTTTACTAACTCTAATTCTTTTTCCCTTCTTTCGGCTATACTATCTTTATGATTTTCCTTAGCATAGCCTCCTAAGCCAAAAGTAGCTATTATAATTATGATTTCTGAACCGAGTTTTTGATATTTTAATATCGTACCCCCACAAGATATTAACTCATCATCGGGATGGCCAGCCAAAACCATAATCCTTTTAGGTACGATAATAGGGATTTCTTCCTCACA
>CAYNEU010000445.1:0-5098 GCA_964396275.1 uncultured archaeon
CTGGATTACAGTTATCAAAATCAACCTCAAAAGTTTTTCCCGTATGGGCTTCCACTTTTCCACCCTTCGAAACGCAACCAATTCCGAGGTTCTTTATCGAACCCCCAAAGCCCCCTCCTGCGTGGCCTTTAAAGTGGGTAGCAATTATCATGTAATCAAACTCTCTTAAACGTCCTGCCACTAAAACTTCATTAAATATCTTTCCATTAATTTTTTGAATTTCAATATCAGCACCAACTTTTCCATCTAACATCAGAATTGGAGCACCCATAGTTTCTTCTGTAAATCCATGCTTTAAGGCTGTTTCTAAATATTCGACTTCAGTTGATCGACCAGAATATTCTGTATGAACCCCTGAAACACTTTCTGATATCCCCCATCCACAAGATTCTGCCACTGATGGAATCCCACCTAGATCATTGACATAATCACATAAGAATCGTACATAGCTTGGACGCAAGTATCTGGTGTTCTCTAATGCTCCAAAATGTGTTTTAATTACTATTTTATCACCATTCTTAATCTTTTGCTCAATTCCAATTTTTCTCAAGGCTAAGGGCCCCTTAAATTTACTCATACTTTGCTTATGAACGTGTGTTCGAGCCGTAAAATAAAAAACGTCCGATTTCATTATCCTTTACTTAATATAAGTTCTATTTAATTCATGCAAATAATTAGAATTTATAAGATAAGTCAAAAAATATTTTAACGCTAATTAATTCTATTAATATAATTTATAAATAAAATAATAGCTCAGAAAATAATAAAAAAGAATAAGATGGTATTTTAATGGCTCGCTGCCCCGAATGCGGAGGTTTTATGAAATATCATTCAGCCATAAAACAGATGGTATGTCAATCATGCGGACTGTCGTTAACTAGACATGAATTAGATGGGTATTGGAAAAAAGTAAGAAGTGAAAATATTACAGAGACTGATAATATGCAACAAAAGAAAAATCGGCGTAAAGAATGGTTAGAGTGGTATTCCTCCTCCAAAGAATCCAAAGAAAAAGATTTTTAGAATCAATAATAAGTTAGATTTTCTACAAAATAAGAGAATTCTATTTTGAATTAAGAAAAAAGAGAGTCATATTGTTTTAGACCATTGAGCTATTACCTATTAATTAAATTTTCTTTGTAAAATATCTTCTAATAGTTCTGCTAATTTTAATGCAGGGATATCTAACAAAGTTATCTCTAAATGTCTTCCACGAGTAGCCTCTTCGATTCTTACTGTTTTAGAAGCCATAATTTTTAACTGAGTAAGTTGGCGTACGTATTTTCTAAAACTCATTTTAACATGAGGTTCAATAGAATAATTCTCACATATAGCATTATATTCTTCAAATGCGTCATCAACTAAAGTGAAAGGTTCGTCATTATTAATTAATGAACGTACAATCCCGTATAAGGCTAAGAGCTCTTGATCTTTTAATTGATCTATAATATCATTTCTGAAAGTAGGATACACATCATTAGACGCCTCTCTAATAATATCAGCAGTTATACGATCGAGTCCTTCCTTATCACAATAAGATCCACTTTTACGTAGAATTTCAATCCCATGTCTCATATTTTTATGATCAACTACGATTTGTGAAACCATTGTTAAAAGTTCCTCATCGATGACATTTTCTTTTAAAGCTAGTTCACTGCGATATTTCAAAATTTGCTTTGATTCATCAAAATCATAAGGCTTAAGTTGAATTTTTTCATTTAATCTACTTAATATTCTTTCATTCTCAATTGTCATCCAATCTTTACTTCTGGAAATTAATAATAATGACAATTTCGCATTTTGATGACCAAAAGTTTCAGCAATGTCCAAAAATGCAAGTACTTCATCTGGTTTGAGAAGATGAATCTCATCAATAATTAAAAGCATATAACCCTTCTCCCGAATAAGCTGTGAGAGAATTAACTTCAATGCTTCATCGTCTGAGAACCCCCTTCCACTGCCATGCTGATACTTAGCGAGGAGTTCTCTGATTATTTTACTTTTTGAGCGAAAATTAATGCAATTAAAATATTCTAAAAATAGTTTTATATCATTTTCAATTGCTATAGTTCTAAAATTTTTTCCAAAATAGCGTGCTGTGCATGTTTTTCCCACTCCTCCTTTCCCTAAGATCAAGCAATTTACAGAAAGTTGTTCTTTTTCCTCCATAATCCTTCTATAATTAAATATCAAGGTTTTTAAAGCTTCATCACGACACATTAATTTTTCTGGTACATAACTTAAATCAAGAGAACTTGCTTGTCTAAAAACCGACTTTTTCATAAATTGCTTTCTGAATTCATCCTCATCCATAGTAAATCGAGAAAAGATGGTATATAATTTTGATGTATAAGTTATTAAAGTACAATTTAAGTATAAATTTTCTTATACTTGTTAAATTTTGTTTTTTCTATAAAAAATTTATTAATTAAAAAAATAGACTTTTCTTTACAATCTATCTAAATTGTTTAAAGGATGCATCTGAGAATATGATTCCTTTAATTTAGTTATATCATTCTTAGCATATATTCTTGTTGTATTTGGACTCGAATGTCCTAATATATCTTGTAATTCACTAATATCCATACCTGAACGCCTCAAATGCGTTGCTCCAGTGTGCCTAAAAATATGCGGGGTAATAATTTTAGAATCAGCAAATCCACATTTTTCTTTAATCGTTTTAATATCTGTTTGTACAACTCGAGGGCTTAATTTTTGGTTCCTTGTATTTACTAAGAGATACTCTTCAGAATCATAACTTATCCTATTTTTAAGATGTTCCTTAAAAATGTCTAATGTTTTTGGATCGACTGGTACAATTCGTTCCTTATTTCCTTTTCCCCGGAGTTGTATATAACCTCTTTCAAAATCGATGTCTCTAATTCTTATATTACATAACTCGCTTACTCTAGCCATCGTTGAATATAATAATCTAATAATCAAATAATATCGGTTGCTTTTTTGAGAGTTGAATAATCGACGATCCTTCAATTTATTAAAAATTACTTCCATGTCAGCAATTCTTAAAAACTTGGGTAGACTCTCTTCAAGTTTAATTTTCGGTGTCTTAATTGTACTCATCGGATCTTTTTCCATGAACTCATTCAAGGTTAGAAATTTGAAATAGGATCGTAATGAAGCAATTTTTCTCCCAATCCCTTTTTTAGTGTAGTCCAATTCATTTAATTTTTTTAAGAATAATCGTATTTTTTGTCGTAGTAGGGGAGAATTAATTTGTAGATCCCCTACTAGTTCAATAAATTTTTGAAGATCATATCGATATGCCTTAATAGTGGAGGAAGCACATCCTTCTTCAACTTCTTTCGCAATTAAGAAGTCTTCTATAAAATCAGAAATTTTATAGGTTTCCATGATGATTACAATATGATCGGGATATTACATAATAGATTGTAATATCCAAGTAACATCCAATACGAAAAATTTAGATCTATGATTCCACCTTAAATTTTACTCTTAGCATTTTTACTGTGTATTAAATTTAATCTTTACCAAATCTTTTTTAATAATTTTAATATTTTTTTTGAGCAATAGTAAACATTAATAAATACGAACTTGGTTAATTAGTATAATAATTGAAAATCAATGTAAGTATTTGTAGCTATAAAAATCTTTAATAATTATTATGTTGTATTCTTTTTAACGAGTTGATTTTTAATAGCTGTCATTTTTAGTGTTGATGAAGACCTGTCAAGTGTAAAGCCAAACAATGAGTTACTTGAAGGATGTGGATTTCAAGTGAACGGAACGGCATTTAATGGGCAAATAATCATTGAGAAGCTTAAAATTCTTCCAGAAAAGTCAGATATCATGATAATGGATTATAGAATTACTATTATGGATGATATCATAGCTACTTTTGAGATATTGAACATCACCAATCGCTCAAGAATTATCTCTGCGACGGCTGGCGAGGATATAAAAGAGAAGGCTTTAGAGATAGGAAGGTTCAGCTTTGTCTGTAAACCCTTTAATTTTAAAGAGATGTTTGTTTTAAAAAAGAATTCATTAAAAGATAAATGAATGGAAGTTTAAAATGTTAGAAGTAGATTTAAAAGAAACCGAAGAGGCATTAAGAAAATCAGGACTAAATGTATTAGGAGATGTTGCTTGGGGCACTCATTTCTGCGTTTTTTATGATACGAAAGATGACCTGCTTGATATTTTAATCCCATATTTTAAAGCGGGTTTAGAAAAAAACGAATATTGCATGTGGATAACGTCCGAGCCATTAGTCAAGAAAGTGGCGGAAGAAGCATTGAGGAAAGCCATGCCCGATTTAGATCAATATTTAAAGAAACAACAAATCGAGATCCTTCCTTACACGGAATGGTATATTAAAGATAATTCGTTTGATCTACAACGAGTTCTTAATGCGTGGGTGGACAAATTAAATGATGCTTTAAGTCGAGGATATGACGGATTGCGAACGACAGGCAATACTGCTTGGCTTGAAAAAAAAGATTGGAAGAGTTTTACTGATTATGAAGAAGAAATTAACACCATTATACCAAGCTATAAGATGATGGCTATTTGCACTTATCAGCTCGAGAAATGCGGTTCATTTGAGATCATTGATGTACTCCGAAACCATCAGTTCGCAATGATTAGAAGAGAAGGGAAGTGGGAAAATTATAAAAGCATGGAACAACTTAGGGTAGAATACGAATTAAAAAAATCAGAAGTAAAATATCGCAATTTTTATAATAACGCAGAATTCGGCTTATTTGAAACAAGTTTAATTGATGGGAAATTGTTAGCTTGCAATCAGAAATTAGCTAAAATGATTGGTTACGATTCTATTCAACAATTTGTAGATGAATATAATGTTTCGGAACATTATGTTGATCCTTCAATTCGTCTTAGAATGATCAAAAAGATAAAGTCGCAAGGATTTATTGAAAATTTTGAAGGAGAAATGAGAGATAGATTTGGTATACCTCGTTGGTTTAGCTTCTCCGCGCATTTCCATCCAGAAAAAGAGAGTATTGAAGGCTTAGTGATTGAAATCACTGAACGCAAAATAGCAGACCAAAAACTAAAAGAATCCGAAGAAAAATATCGAGAAGCGTATTATCTC
>CAYNEU010000446.1:0-3195 GCA_964396275.1 uncultured archaeon
AAAGTTATTTATAAAAGCTATTAAATGTTTGTTTAGTATATTCAATCAGAAAGAAATCGTAGAAAAATAAATTAAATAAGATCATAATCTGGCTTATGTAGTGGGATTGCTATGGTTAATCTTGCTAAACCTGAACCAATAATCAGTATTTTCATAATTTAAACCAACTTTAACTTATAAAGAATAAAAAATATAACAAAAAAAAAAGTTAATTTCATCTATAGATTGACACTACTGATCGATTTATTATAAAAATCTATCTTAAGCCCATTTCAGCTAACTTTTTCTTGTTTTCAGTAACGATATCAGGTGTAAGCTTATAATATTTCCAGAACAAGATTAATGTAATCAGAACAAGAATGGCAGGGACTATCGCTGTGTGAATTCTGATTCCAAATAGGGCTAATCCAGTCTGAGCGGCTTGGCCAGGTACATAACCTGTAAAGACATGGCTTAATGCTATTGTTATTCCGATAAATGCTTGACCAAATTTAATGACAAAAGATTGAAATCCATAATATATTGATTGTTGACTTTTCCCAGTTCTTACTGCAATATCATCAAGAACATCACCCATAGTAGGTGGATCCACATACCAGTGACCCCCAATTCCCATACCAAAAAACAATAAAAAGATTGTCCAACTTATTAAATCTGACGCAAAAATTAATGGTAGGAAAGTTACAAATAGAAGAATACCCGCTACTATACTAATCTTTCTATTATCATTAACCTTATGTGCAACCATAGTCCATACTGGTGTTGAGATAAGCGCGCCAAGAAGCATTGCGCCTAATAAGAAAACAATAGCTTCATTGCCCATAAGCAATATATTGAACGAAACATATAATGCTGATGTTTGGATCATAACGCCCCCTACTTGATATCCAAAGAAAAAAATAACTTTCGTCATGAATGTTCTATCTTTCAAAACAGTGATTGATGACTTAAAGAAAGGTTCTAGCTCTACTACTTGGTGAGTTTCTTTTCTTTGTCGATATAAGTCTCTAACTTTTTTATCTTCAAATACTCCGGGAAGGATAAATAGAAATAAAACACATCCCATAATAACACTAAATATTGCAGCGTTTACATATGTTGAGGCATCTGTTTCATTCATAAAAAGATTAGGAAGGATAAATGCTAGAACAAGACCTAAAATTCCTAGCATTGTACCAAATCCTTGGACTGTTCTTCTTTCTTTTAATCCTCTAAATTTATCTGGAAATAATGAAATCACATTTACATCATATAAAGTTAATACGGTATCATAAAGCATAAGAGTCCCTAAGTACCAGCCAAATATTAACCACTGATTCCCAATGGGATCTGCATACCAAGCTGTTGGTACTAGAAAGATTAATAAGTAAGTTATTAACCAAGGAATCGCACCGATAATCATCCAAGGAAATCTTCTATATCCCTTTTTTTCCCAAGGCATATGGATCTTCTCCATTAACCACCCTGTAAAGGGATCATTTACAGCATTCCAAATGGAATAAAGTGTATATGCTAAAGCAGCTAATGTTACTGGTAATTTAATAACGTTTTCATAAAAAAAGAATACATAAAATCCAAAAGCAGCAGAAATCCATTGTCCAAATAACTCTCTTGCCCCATATGAAGCCATTATACGTTTTTTATAAGTAACCTCTTCAGTTCCTACTTCTGACATTTTCTAAAACTCCTTTTATTTTCACTTTAAGAATACAAATAATTGTTGTTTTTGAAAAGATTGTGTTTTTAAAAAATAAATGTTAAATATTTTTTAAACGTTAGAATTTATAATTGTTTCTAAAATATCCATAATTAAAATCTATATAAAAAATTATAATAAATTAATAGCATTAATGATATTCAATTTGCACTGTGGAAAGATTCTTAATTGCTATTTTTTTTTGATTCCATAATTCTTGTGCTTTCTTAGCCCAACTATTAAATTCATTTATATTATCTGGATAATTTTCATAGTGTTTTTTAATTTTTTCAGCAAGGCCATTAGCTTGTAGCAATCGTTTCATATGTTTAAATGATAATTTTCTTCTAATTAATCCACCTAAAATTTTAAAAACAAATTTTAGCATTTCTCCTAAACTCATTTCTTCTTCATATTCTTTGTTAGGTTCAGGAATGTCTTCTCCCTCTCCAGTCTGGTAAATTAATCCTTTCTTTAGAAAATAATTCCATTCTTTTTCATTAAAATTTAATACTCCTGATAATTGAGTAAAAAGACTTGCAAATTTTGCTCCCTGATCTCTAAAATACTTCACATTGATTTCCCAGAGTACATCTCTAATCAAATCCTCTCCATTCTTTAGTGCTTCTATTATAACATCGGAAGCAATCATGCATAGTACCCAAGTTGCAGTTACACCATGACCAGAAAATGGGTAAGTAATTGCAGCAGCGTCACCAATACATAAAAATCGATCTGCAACCAATGAATATGGAGGTCTTCTATATGGAGTGCTTCCCTGTTCTTTTTTGATTATTTCATAAGGAGGTAGATCTGCTCTATTAAGAAAATCTTCACGAGCTAAACGAGCATTTTCAAAAGATCCTGGTTGACCAACACCTAATATTGCTCCTTCTGGATCATAAGAGGGGCCAAACCATAATAACCACCAATTATAACCCGTGTCTGTAGCTGGGTGAGGTTCTTCTGGATTTTTCCATTTGATATATTGTAAGAGAACATACATAACATCATCAGGGCCTAATTTGAAAGTCTCTACACCATAATCTTCAGGCAAGGATGTTCTAATGACAGCAGCTTTACCTGATGCATCTACGACTAGTTGTGCTCGATATTCTATATTCTCTCCAGCTTTTTCAGCTACTAAGCCAAATATTCTATTGTTTTCAAAGATTAGATTTTTAAAGTTACAATTAAATTCCAACTTAACACCGTCAGATTCTAATACTTTATACATCCTGTTTAAAAACGGTGTTAAACGTACAATAGTTTGTAAAGCTCTGATTTTTAATTCTTTTTTGAAATCTGGAGTAACCACTGTCGAAACGGCCCTAATTTCAATACAATCTGATGCTCCTACTTGAAACGGTGGAATTCCTGCTTTTTCAATTCTATCTGATTCAAAATGAATCACATCTAATCTTTTTCCTACATCTTCTCTTTTATCCTTTTCGATAATAACCACTGAAAATCCCTTTTTCGCAAGAAGCCATCCTAAA
>CAYNEU010000447.1:0-3519 GCA_964396275.1 uncultured archaeon
TGTTTTCTTTTTACCTTTAGCAGCTACAACAAGTGAACTTTTAGCAAAATATATTCATGATAAACTCAAAGAAATATATAGTAATAAAAAAATTCTAGTGAGAGTAGGAGAGAGTAAAAGTACAATGGCTGTATTTGAGGATTAAGTATCAACATTTAAAAAACTCATCTAAACCAAGTATCACAAGAAATTGAACATGTTCATCTAAAGTAATATATTTTTTATAAAGTATTAAAAATACAAATAAAAACATATAATTATTTCATTTTAATGTTGACAGAGAAAAGATATAAACTAGGAGTCTTTTACGGCATCGGAACAGAAATAGAGATGTTAACACAAAAATTTGTAGGCAATCTCATAAATAATGAAGAATTCTGTAAAGCTTGTGAAGATTTAGAACAAAACGTAAAATGTGATAAATGCCGTGAGCATGCTAAGAATTTTTCTAGTTCAATTTATTATTTTGAAAAAGTAGGAGAAAATGTTCCTGAATTTATTGAAGAACCAGAAGAATACCTTCCTAAAAATCTCCCTACAGTTGACTTTTTAATGGTTGTGGGAATACATCAAGATTTACTTTCTGGTCTTCCTTATTATTTAAAGGATAGTGGAGTTAAGGCTGTTATTGTTCCAATAGAGGACCCTAAATGGGTACCTGCCGGATTACAAGCGCAAGTATTAGAAGAATTTGAAAAATATGGTATTCAAGCAGTTTTTCCTAAACCCTTCTGCTCTTTAAGTAAAGATTTAAATGAATACAATAAAATTGGCTTTCATTTAACAAGCAAACATGATTTCATTGATGAATTTATAGAATATTTTAAAATTGGAGAACCGATTGTTTCATTTCTATTAAGCAAGGATGGGGAATCAATTGAAGATACGTGTGTCATTCAAAGTGCTCCATGTGGAAGCAGTTATTATGTTTGCCAACAATTAAAAGCTAAATATTTTAAAAATGGAAGAAGTGGAGACCTCTCTTTAAATGAAAGGATAAGCAAAACACATCATGCCTATCCCTGTAATGCCTCAATGGACCAGGATTCTATTCTAAAGGATTCTATACTTCATGTTGGAGGGTATTTAATCCGAAATGCTATTAGAAGAGAGTTAAACTTAGAAGAACAGGAAGATCAAAAATTAGTTTATGTTATAAAATAAGATATTATTCAAATATTTGAAAATTCACTAAGTAAAATATCATCCTAATCGATTTTTATTTAAAATAAAAATATTATAAAAAAATCGTTAATATAGTTCAAACATAGATTCATTCTTTTATACTCCATAAATGTTAAGTTCTAATTGAAGTATATCCAATCATTACATAGGTGAGGAATTATTAGTACAATTAAATGTTCTGCTACAATTTGCGAAAATCTTGAAGAAGAGGAAGAATCAGAATCTTTTTTCGAAGAAAACTTCTGGTATTTTATCATCCCTGCAGCATTTTTGCTTGGGATTTCTATATTCTTAGAATTTGCATTTGAAATTAAACTAATTGCTCAGATTCTGGCAATTGGCTCAGCTTTTCTTTCAAGTTCTGGAGTTTTTAAGGAGGCATTAGAAGATTTAAGTGATAAGAAAATAACAGCAAATCTTCTCATGTTAATAGCAGGTATCGCATCATTTTTCATATTACATGGTCAAGAAGGCGCAACAGCACTATTATTATATACAATAGCAGAAAGGTTAGAAGAAATAACAACAGATAAATCAAGGAACGCTATTAAGGAACTACTTGAACTCGCCCCTGATGATGCATTGTTAAAAACTGAAAATGGATATGTGAATGTTCCATCAAAAGAAGTAAAAATAGGGGATATTGTTGGAATAAAACCTGGTATGAAAGTTCCATTAGATGGGGTCATTATTAAAGGGAGTTCCTATCTTGATGAAAGTGCAATTACAGGAGAATCAGTTCCAGTTTTTAAAAAAGAAGGAAAAGAAGTTTTTGCTGCTAGCTTAAATTCGGAAAGCTTTATAGATATTGAAGTTATGAGAGAAAATACAAATACTATTGTAGCCCAAATTGCTGAAAGTGTAAAAATTGCTCAACAAAATAAAAGTGAGCATGAAAAATTTATTGAGAAGTTTGCGAAATACTATACTCCTATTATCTTATTCTCATCCATCTTAGTTATGATTATTCCTTCATTGTTAGGACTCAACTTTTATGATTGGTTTTATCGTGGATTAATTTTATTGGTTGTTTCATGTCCATGCGCTCTAACCCTATCTACTCCATTAGCAAACATAGCATCTTTAACTAAGCAAGCTAAAGAGGGAATTTTAGTTAAAGGGAATAAATTTATTGAAAAACTTCAAAATATCGAGGTTTTTGCGTTTGATAAAACCGGTACACTTACTGAAGGGAATTTAAAGATTTTTGACATTTATACTTATAATGGAGCTAAAAAATCGGATATAATTAGTATCGCAGCCAGCTTAGAAGCTCTTTCAGAACATCCCATTGGAAAAACTATTGTAAAACAAGCTAAAGATATGGAGATATCATTTCAAGCTGTCGAAAATTTTGAAATAATAAAAGGGAAAGGGATAAAAGGAAAAATTAATGGAGAGATATTCTATGTTGGGAGCCAAAAATTTATAGAAGAATTAAACTACGACCTTCCAATTAATGATATTAAGAATATTGAAACTTCAGGGACAATACCAATTCTGCTAGGAAATCATAAGCATATATTAGGAATCATCTCAATTAGAGATGTCTTAAGAGTTTCAGCACCTATTCTCATTAATGGTTTAAAAAAGAGAGGTTATGAGACCGTTTTAATATCAGGTGATAATCAGAGAGTATGTAATACAATTGGAGCTTGTTTAGACATTGATCAAGCATATGGTGAACAGTTGCCAGACCAAAAACTACAAGAAATCCAAGATTTAAAACAAAAATATAAAGGAGTAGCTATGGTTGGCGATGGTATAAATGATGCTCCAGCTTTAGCTTTATCCGATTTAGGGATTGCAATAGGGGCTTCTGCTACCGATATTACTCTAGAGACTGCAGACATCATTGTTTTAGGTGATGATCTGAAAAAAATACTCACTTATGTTGACATTGCAAATAAAACGAATAAAAAAATAAAACAAAATATTTGGACTTCAATTCTCGTGAAAGTATCATTTGCATTTTTAACCGTCATCGGCTTTATGACATTGTGGCTCGCGGTAGGAATAGGTGACATGGGTGTTTCTTTATTAGTCTTGCTCAATAGTTTAACAATTTTCAGATATAAATTCTTATATAAAGAAATTTCAACTGAAGAGTTAGAAAGCGATGCAAAGATTATTATTTGCAAGAATTGTGAAACAAAAGACATAATTCCTCAACATCATGGTCGAGATATGGTTCAAAAAGGGGATAAATTAATTTGCTGGAAAAATTTATTGAGTAGTGAGGAATTGGAGACTTGTGATGAGGAATTGCCTCTTCATTGTCCTTATTGTCAGAATAAATTGGAATTAAAGTAATTTCCTCATTTTTTCTTGTTT
>CAYNEU010000448.1:0-3553 GCA_964396275.1 uncultured archaeon
CTAACTGATCACAAAATCAACTACATTGTAGGGCAGATGCATGATGGTATCAATTGGCTTGAAAAAGTCACTGGAAGAGATTATGATGATGAATTATTAATAAAAGCAGTTAAAAATGAGTTTCGTTCGTGTCATTATTGGGCAGCAATTTGCGAGCTTAATAAAGCAATTCCAGCTCCATTAGACGAGAAATCAATGTATTCATTATATGTTCTCGGGACTTTAAAGAAGTCAGCTCAATGGACAGCGGATTTTTATGAAAAGGAGTTATATCCTGAGGTAAAAGATCGTGTTGCAAGAGGTATAGCTGCCGTAGGAAATGAAAAATGTCGAATTATGACAGATACTCAGCCCCCATGGGCATTTTTAAGAATTTTTCGCTATTTAGAACAATATGGGTGTGTTTCTATAGGAAGCCTTTACACATTTGGTCTTATTGGATTATGGGAAGTAAAAGCAGATGGAACATGGGGTCCAAAGACTATTCCTGAAATTGAGATTACTAATAGAGATGAGGCCT
This sequence comes from uncultured archaeon, assembly GCA_964396275.1. Taxonomy (GTDB): domain Archaea; phylum Asgardarchaeota; class Lokiarchaeia; order Sigyniarchaeales; family SOKP01; genus Loki-b32. Next base: position 521 of record CAYNEU010000448.1, read on the forward strand.
TACGAGCTCTTGCAGATTGGAATTTAAGCAAGCCAGAATGGCAACATTTTTACCATCCTAAGCTCAAATCTGATATGATGATTAGGATCGCCAAGGAATGGAAACTGGATGGCGTATTTTTGCATTTTAATAGAGGATGTGAGGGGTTAAGTCTCGGAATTGCGGAAAATCGTCTAGCTATTCAAAAAGCAGGAATACCAAACATGCCCTTTGAAGGTAACATGGGAGATGAGAGAGAATTCGATCTTGAGCGAACCATGAAACGTGTAGATGCTTTTATGGAATCAATTGATATGGAAAAAATAAAATACTAATCAATTTATAGATATTTTTTTATAATCAAAAAAAGTTTATCATTAAAAATTTAAATTAAAAGAATGAAGAGTGGTTTAATATGATAACAGTAGGACTGGATGCTGGTTCAAAAAATACAAAAGTTTGTATTTTTGATGATAAGATTTTATCTACAGCTTCGGTATTAAGTGGATTTGATCAAGAAGAATCAGCAGAGCAAGTATTAAATAGTGCTCTTGATAAAGCGGGAATTAAACGAGAAGAGATTAAACATATTACTGTTACTGGAGCTGGGATGGATGCAATTAAGTTTGCGGATACTAGTATAACTACAATCACTGCCGATGCTCGTGGAACTCATTTTATTTTTCCTTCTGTACGTACAATAGTTGATATAGGAGCAGAAGAGGGAAGAGTTGTAAAAATTGATGAATACGGTAAAGTTAAAGATTTTGGCATAAATGAGAAGTGTGCTGCTGGTGCTGGTGCGTTTATAGAAGCTATGTCTAGAGCATTAGAAGTAGAAATTGAAGAAATGGGAGAATTATCTTTAAAATCAACTAAACAAATTCCAATGAACGCACAATGTACAATATTTGCAGAATCAGAAGTCGTATCATTAATACATCAAAAAACTAAGAAGGAGGATATAATTCGAGCCGTACATGATGCAATTGCAGATAGAAACACAAGCATGCTTCGTCAAATAGGTATTGAGAAAGATATTTCATTGATAGGTGGTATGGCGAAAAATATTGGGTTTGTAGATGCAATGAATAGAAATCTAGGATTTGATCTCTTAGTACCGAAGGATGTTGTAGCCCCAGAATATGTTAGTGCGTTAGGTGCAGCACTTATAGCACAAGATAAAATTGGAGGTTAAAATATTGTCAAATGCAGAATTAAACAAGGAATATTGGAGATGGACTGAATCTCGTTATACTAACCCAGATCTAAACTGGCAAGACGGAGATATTATTTCAGCAGGAGTTGACGTTGGTTCAGTTAGCACCCAAGCTGTAATAATGGTAGATGGTGAAATCTATTGTTATAGCAGCATGAGAACAGGGTCTAATAGTCCAGATAGCGCAAATAACGCTATGGATTGGGCTCTTGAGGGTACTGGTCTATCTCTAAATAAGATTCAATATATTGTTGGAACAGGATATGGTCGTGTTAATGTTCCCTTTGCAAAACGCGCAATTACAGAAATTGCATGTCATGCTCGGGGAGCTAACTTTATTTATGGTCCGGAAATAAGGACTGTCTTGGACATGGGTGGACAAGATTGTAAAGCAATACGCTGTGACCAACGTGGTAAAGTAACTGCTTTCCTCATGAATGATAAGTGTGCGGCAGGCACAGGAAGAGGGATGGAAGTTTTTGCAGATCTACTTCAAGTTCATATTAATGATGTAGGAAAAATGTCTTTAAAAATCGATGAAGAACCAGAACCAGTTAGTAGTACATGTGTAGTATTTGCAAAGTCAGAGGCAGTGGGATTACTAAGAAAAGGGTGGCCAAAAGAAAAAGTTTTAGCAGCATATTGTTCAGCTATGGCACATCGCATTGTAACTCTTTTATTACGACTAGGAATTGAAGAAAAATTCGCGATAACTGGTGGAATTGCTAAAAATATTGGAGTTGTCAAAAGAATCGAAGATGAATTGAAACTTAAAGCCCCTGAACCAAGTATTGACCCTCAACTTGCAGGAGCTATTGGAGCTGCTTTATTTGCTAAAGCTCTAGTTGAAAAAGAACAAAAAAAAGCTTAAATTCATATTGAAAGAATAAAAAATAAAGGGAAGTCAATGACAAAAGCTAATTATGGCTACAAGGATGGTTCAGGAGAATATTTTATCACCATCGATACGGATCTGTGCAATTCATGTGGAAAATGCGTAGAAGCATGTCCTGCTGATGTTCTCGAAATGGCAGAAGATGAGTTAGATCCCCTAGGGGATGAAATTATAGCAACTGTCTCTGAAGAACACCGCAAGAAAATTAAATACTCATGTGCTCCTTGTAAACCAAGTGGGGAAGCAAAAGAATTACCTTGCGTGAAAGTCTGTGAACCCGGTGCGATAACTCATTCTTGGTAATTCATAACCATATTTATATTTATTATTTAAGTATGATAACTAAATTATACCATAATTTTTTTTTTGATTATTTCTAGAATTAATTATTTTTAAAGAGTGTATAAAATGGAAATAATATCAATAACCATTAATGGTACTAAGGTTGACGCTAAGAAAGGGAATACTATATTGGAGGCAGCTCAAAAAGCGGGAATATATATTCCTAGTCTCTGTGCGCACCCTGATTTACCACCCCTAGTTGGATTAAGGCCAACTGAAGAAGTTTTCCAAGGAAATTCTAATTTCAAAAATACTAATTCTCAAGAGCATCAAGGATGTCAACTTTGTGTTGTAAAAATAGAAGGAACAGAAGGTTTGGCAACATCTTGCAGTACTATTATAGAAGAAGGTATGATAATCTCAACTGATTCACCAGAAATTCAAACGTTACGTCGTGAAAAATTGATGAACATACTTTCAAACCATCCTCATGCATGCTTAATGTGTGCCCAACGTGAAGGGTGTAGTCGTGAACCATGCTCACCTAATGTTCCAGTTGAGGAGCGTTGCTGTCCAATCTTGGGGAGATGTGAGCTACAAAAGGTTGCAGAGTATATTGGTATTCGCGAAGACACTCCGCGTTATAGATCTCAAGGAC
>CAYNEU010000449.1:0-4882 GCA_964396275.1 uncultured archaeon
ACTTCATCCAATTAGCTTAATTAGAAGTAATGTATCACTTCTAAAAAATACCACTTCAGTTATTAGATATCATTTCAGTGGTGTTATACAAAACCCCATAGGAACAAGTGATACATTCCACATAGCCTATCATATAGGAACTTCGCAGGAATGGATAGAAAACACAACTGGAAGAGTAGAGATTTGCGCGTATGGGAAGCAACCAGTTTTTGGGCTGGCTGGTCATAGTTTAAATGAAATTTCATCCCGAGTTGAAGATATTATTGGAGGGAGATCTTTTATTTGTGAATGGAACAATTCTAAAAGTCCCAATGTGAATATAATAATTCAATATTATAGAGAAGCTACCCAGTTCGAAATAATATTGGAATGTATATTGTATTATATTTCACCCTTTATCGGAATAAGCATTATTTTTATTATTATAATTATAAAAAAAAAATTAATTAAAAGAGAATTAAGAAATAATTCAATCAAAGAGTTTAAGTAAATTAATTCGAAAATAAAAGGAAGAGGAAGAAGATGGTAAAAAAAGAGTTCATTATAAGCTTAATTGGGGGGATTTGGGCTCTTAGTATTTTTCTTTCCTCTTTATTTGGGTGGTATTTTTTCAATTATTTTAATTACTCATACTTAATTATAGGTGGGGGTTCAATAGTAGGAGTTATAGTTGGTTTGCGGTATGATGAAAAGATTGGAATTTTAATTTGTTTATGGTCTTGTATTGGTTTTGTGATATTTCAAATAGTGATTACGTGGGGTTACTTTTTTCTTGACTGGATATTCCTCTCTGGTGGGGCCAATTATGCCCCGCTTGGTTTAGTATTAATTGGAAGTATGTTCGGCTACATTGATTTCCGCAAAATGAACAAGAACCTTGTAATCAAAAAAGAAGAACAAAAAATATTAACAAGAGGGCTAATTTTAAGCTTGATTGGAGGAATTGTATCTTGGTTTATGATCCTTTCTATTTATCCATTTTATTACGATACCAATTTTACTTCCTCATATTTAATACTTACTTGGGGGGCGATAATAGGGGTGGGAGTTAGTTTAGTATATAATAAAAAAGTTGGAAGTATCATTTGTATTAGTTCAGGAATTATTTATATTCTGTATTTTGCTGTCATTAGTAAGGGATTTGTTTTTTTAGATGTCATTGAGCCTCTTAGCTATAATTTGACTCCATTCTTATTAGTGTTAGTTGGTGGCATAATCGGTTATTCAGAATTACGTGGAGATATGGAAGGTTCAGATGTTCACGATCTCTAGTAAAAAAGATTAAATTAAATCTAAATAACAAGATATGGAACCTCTATGAATTTTTTTAAATTTACTAAGGAGCAGTTAAATTGCCACTCCCTTATATTAGTAAAGCAATAATTTTAACATCCTTACAGAAAACTGATTCTTATAAAAAATAAAAAATATTAGCGATGAATTTGAATTCTATGAAAAATTATTAAAAAATTAAAGAAATAATTTACTTATCGATTATAATGTCTGATGATGCTTTTTTAAGGTTAAGGGAATTCTTAGATCAATTCCCTTTAGGATATCCCCAAACTCCTTCTGGTGTTGAGATTAAGATTCTAAAAAGGCTTTTTACTGAAGAGGAAGCAAGGATAGCAATAAATTTGACCCATATTCCTGAGGAGGCAAGCAAAATTGCTAAAAGGAATGGAATGGATGTCAAGTACTTAGAAGATAAGCTAGAATTGATGGTAAAAAAAGGATTAGTCTTTCGAATGCGAAGAGATAATAAAACGCTATTCAATGCTATACCTTTTATGATAGGCTTATATGAATATTCTGTTAAGAAAGTAGATGAGGAGCTTGCAAAATTATACAAGGAATATTACGATACAGCATATCAGGAAGAAATGGGCATTAGTAATGTACCAGGATTTAAAGTAATCCCCATCGAGAAAACAATTGAATCCAATACTACACTTTATCCTTATCAAAAATTGAAAGAGAGTATCAGAAACGCAAGAGTTATTTCAGTAACAGATTGCATATGTCGTAAAGAAGCTAGATTAAATGGAGAAGGTTGTGATTATCCTATTGAAACTTGTCTTAGTTTCGGAGTCGCTGCCGAATATTATATTGAAAACGGTATTGGACGTAAAATATCTGTTGATGAAGCTATAAGAATCATTGAAGAAGCGGATAAAGCTGGTTTGGTACACGCAGGAGCTAATTCTAAACATCTTTCAAATATATGTAATTGTTGTCCTTGCTGCTGCGCATCAATGAAAGGGATTACTAAAAAAGGACTTGATAAACATAAATTTTTTAATGTTATGTTTGAATCTATTATTGATGAAGAAGTGTGTATTGGATGTGGAACTTGTGTTGATCGATGTCCAGTTGGAGCAATAACTTTAGATGATATTGCTGTGGTATCAAGAAAAAAATGTCTTGGATGTGGATTATGTGCTTCGGTTTGCCCCGAAGAAGCAATAACTTTGCAATTAAGAGAAGATGGAGAAGATCCTTTTAACAGAGTTATGGAGATGGGATTAGCGATACTTGAGGGGAAAAAAAAAAATCTTAACTAATTTAATGTACTAAAGAATCCAATCATTTTTTTAATAGATTTTTTTTATGTTTCCTTGATTAATAAAGACTTTAATTTAATAGATTCATTGATATTACTATGAAATTTATTGATTTAAGTATTCCAATTATAAATATTGAGGAAGCTGTATATGATCCACCTCTAACTCAGCCCAAAATTGAATATACTTCACATGATGAGGGTGCTCTGCAGATGGGGTTTGGATTTCCACTGTTGAAACCGGAGAAACATTTACCTAATGGAAAAGGATGGGCGGTTGAGTCAATTACATTAAGCACTCACAGTGGAACTCACATGGATTCACCTTGGCATTATGCTCCAATACAGGATAAAGAAATTGGGCTAAAAAAAGCAATGACAATTGAAGAATTTCCATTAGAATGGGGTATAGGTCCATTAATTGTTTTGGATTGTACTAATTATGAGGAGGGATATATTATGACTCCTCGGGATGTTGATGATAAGTTAGGTAATATTGGGCACAGTCTACAAGAAGGAGATATTCTTTGTGTTCATACAAATGCGCCAAAATATTATGGAAAAAAGGAATATATCAATTATGGTGTAGGCGTTGGAAAAGAAGCAACATTACACCTTATTAGGCAAGGAATTCACGTAGTTGGGACTGATGCATGGTCATGGGATGCTCCTTTCTTATTAACCGCAAAAAAGTGGAAAAAATCCGTAAAAGAAAAAAATCCTAATCCATCTATAATATGGGAAGGTCATTTTGCTGGGATTGAATTAGGATATTTTCAAATGGAAAAATTGGGAAATCTAGATAAGGTTCCGCCTATTGGAGCTACAATTTATTGTTTTCCTATAAAAATAGCTAAAGCAGGTGCTGGATGGGTTCGTGCGGTAGCTACTATTCCTGAATAAAATATAATCGATATCGAGGAGGGATTATTAACAAATTCACTTTAAAATAATTATATTAATTAATAATTGAAAACGAGCCAGAAGTTACCAGGCGAAAAACTCTTAAGCTTAAAATCTTTATGATTGTCCTTATTAGAATGGAGTTTATTTTTTCTTAAAAATCATTCCACATTGTAGGCAAAATTTTGGTTCTTCATCTATTACTAATCCACAGAAAGGACATTTAATTATTTGGGGTTCTGATGGCGCAATTTCTTTTGGTTGTTCTTCAGGTTTGGTTACTACTACTTCTTCCGGTGAGATTTCCTCTTGTATTAGTTTTTCCTCAGACTCCATTATTACTTCTTCCTCTTGTGTAACTTTGAATTCTTCTGGGTGTTCTTCTAGTCCACTCATTATTATATCTTCCACTTGTATGGTTTCAGATTCTTCTGGTTGTATTTTTGAAGTGCTTAGTTCTATCTCTTCCCTAAATACTTTTACATCTGCTGGTTGTTGCTCTATGCCAATGACTCCAATTCTTTCAATAGATTGGATCTTTCTCATCAAATCTAGTTCTAACCTATATATATCTTGAAATGCTTTTTTAATATGACTCTCATCAATTAAACCCTCATTAACTTTTTGACAATTCTTAATTGCATAATCTATTAATTTTTCTAAATATTCATCCAGAGTTTCACTTCTTTTTTTTAGGTTGAGTTTTTCAAGTAATATAAGGATTTCATCAATACAACTCAAACTTATAAATATACTTTCTCTATGTACTTTTTCTCTAATTAACTCAATTTCTTTTCTATATTGAGATCTCAAGTCAGGAATATTCATTATTTTTCGGGAATAAGATATAGTCTTGTAAATAATAAGATTGTGAAGTGATATTTAATATTTTAGTACAATTTTGTACTGAAAAAGGTAACGTTGGATTGATATACTTGGATGTTTCATAATTTTTATCTGCCAAAAACAATTAAACATATAAAATATGAAGATTTAAAAAAAAAGTAATAAAATAGTTATTGAGATTCTGAATAATTACCCTTTTGAGCAATGGCAGTTTTAGAAGTTGGGATTAACCTTGGTATGAAGAATTTAGTTGAGATCAAGTATTATTCATCTTCAGATAATGTTTTTGATCCTAATATACGAGCCAAGTTTCTAACTGGCTTGAAGAGTTACATTACTGAAGTATATGGTGATAAGATTAATGTAATATCTTTTTCGGGCTTTGAAATCGTATGTTATTTTAAAATGGTCCAATTAGCAAGTAAAGAAATTGAAAAACCTCAACCTTTATTATCTTATGCTATTATTGAAAAGGGAACAGATCCCGATTTTGTAAAACAACATTTAAAAGAAATTGACTCTTATTTTCTCGATCGATATCCTCTAAATGATATTTTTTCGAAAGAACCG
>CAYNEU010000450.1:0-1525 GCA_964396275.1 uncultured archaeon
TGTTTCCAACAATTTGATAATAATCAGAAAAAAGCGGGAGAAATAGGGGGAAAATCATTTGATATACCAGTTTTATATGTAACTGAATTACTCGCTCTCGTTTTTGGTGAAACTCCCGATGATATTGGGTTAAAATTCCATCGAACCAGATTAACTAAGTTTTTGGAAAAATATGGGTTAAAATAACCTTAAACAAACTTATTAATTTTATTAAAAACTACTTTTTAATTTATTAATTTTTTAGAAATATTAGTTTTAATACTATAAGTTGAAAAAAAAGATTAATTATTCTTTCTTTTTCCAGAAATATATTCCATGAATAATTAACCATATGGTTATTAATGCAAAGAAAGTCCATTCAGAAAGATAAATAAACACCTGAGGAGCTATAAATCCTGATTCTTGAATTATGAATCCACCAATAAATACCGCAGAAAAAATTCCTGATAAGAATGAAAGAATTGCCATTATTTTGGAAAAATTACTATTCTTATACTCAATATATCCAATATATATATTAGAAATTGCTATAAAACTAAAAAAAATCACTGCAGCGAGATAATGCATTGAATAAGCATAAATTAAAGCACGATCTAATGGAAAAAATCCAATTAGTACAAGTCCCAACCCCGCAATTATTCCAGATGCTTCATAACCCCAAATTAGTTGAGATTTTTCTTCTTTTTCTTTTAAATACCTGGAAATATACAGGATAAGAAAAATTAGGAATATTGCACCTAATATCATACCGATACTAAACACAATCCTCGAGCCTATTGATCCAGCCCCTAAATCACTAATATAATTTGAAAGGATACTGTAAGAGGGATCAACTGGTAAATAAATGAATAAAGCGACGAATACACCAAATCCAACACTTATCACTGTTAAAAAGGCAAACCATGCCCCCCTTATCTTTCCAAAAAAATTATTAGATACATCCATAAGCACTGAAAAGTATTAATTAAATAAAAGGGTAGAGATTATAGATAACCTTTCACATTATTTTTTCAATCGATAAAAATAAGTGATTCTATCTCAGATAATATGTTTTCTGGCATATTTTCTAAAAAACCTTGAGATGATTTAGGATTTCCTCCACCTTTCCCTCCATATTTGCTAATCAACTTATTTATGAGTTTGCCAGAATTTATAATCTTACTTAATGATAATAATCTTATTTTATTACTTTCAAATTTTACAATGATAAGTGAATTTGGAGGGAATATTTCTAACGATTTATTTAAAATCTTTATATCAATGTTAAAATCGATAAAAAAGAGTTGAATATTGTCAATTATTTTAATAGGTGATTTAGATAATGTTTCTAAAAATTTGAGGGATAAGTCTTTCTGTTGCTCTTGAATATTTTCAAGAAGTCCTAAACGCTTTTCAATGAGGTCTCTGGTCTTTTCTAAAGATGAATTTAATTTGTTAGCTAGCTTTATCATATCTACATTATCTTTTGAACTCATCAATAAAGCTTTGTCCCCAACATAATATCTAATCTCATTTCCTTTTTTAA
>CAYNEU010000451.1:0-2282 GCA_964396275.1 uncultured archaeon
TGGATAAATTTTACCTTTAAAATTATTTAAAACAAGATTATCTACTATTCGATGCCCACCTTTCATTGGATTTTTTGAAGCACCGATTACCGCCACAACTTTTGGATTTAAAAACAGCTCAATTATTTTATTATTTGACAAGTTTCTAATTGGTCCTTTGTTATTCTTGTTTAAATTTCATTCGGTTTATATTTCTTATATTCCTCTTGAACAAATTGATACAACTCTTTTGCATATTCATCCTTTTTAAAATATACTATAATAGGAGCTAAAAATTGATTAAGATATTTAACCACAGCAGGTTTTAAATCCGGTGGAGTCAATTTACCAATTACATAATCTTTTTCTAGCTCATTATAAGAACTATATTCAATATTCCCACCATATTTTTCAGGTCGTTTAATTTCAAAAACATCAATAAGTTCAAAAATGATATATTTACAATATTCTAACACAGGATTTTCTTTAATTTGCTTAGGAGGACAATATGCTTTATTTATCTTGCGTTTTACATCTGCGGGAGAATCTAGCATAAAAATTGATGAATCAGGATCAGATTTTGACATTTTAATTAGTATTGTTCTATCAATACCGTTTAAATCTGAAGATGGAGGTTGGTTTAACCCCATTAACATATGATGATGAATTGCTACCGGTTTAGGTTTATTAAGCTTTTTAGCGACCTCTCTTGCTAACATATTTACCTTTCTCTGATCTAATCCAAGTTGACAAATATCAGCGGGAAGATAAAAAATGTCAGCACATTGCATCAATGGATAAATAATTTGTGAAGCATAAAGTTTATCAGATTCGCTCCTACCCATTATTTGAGTACATCGCTTGACTCTTTTTAAAGTCGTTTCTATTCCTATTTTAAGCACTAATTCCCAATATTTTTCTTCCTTTACTAGATCTGAAGCATAAATAAACTCTATTTTACTTAAATCCATTCCACATACTTTCCAAACTTCTATGAAAAAATCTCCTACCTTTTTAATTACTTCCAAATTGCCACCAAACTTCTTATTAGCAGCAGCATGCCAATCAGCAACTAAAAATTTAAATCGAATTCCTGCCCTTGTTATTTTATTTACATTGATAGCTCGTAAAAGACCTTGGGCAATATGAATATTACCAGAAGGTTCAAAACCATCATAAGCATATATTTCTTTATTATGTTTAACTTTCCATTGAATCATTTCTTGTAATTCATCTAAATCGATAATCTCCTCTCCAACTTCTTTTAACAAAACAATCTTTTCATCTAAAGTTAAAGACATATCTTCATTCACTAAGCATTTTATAATTTAGTAAATTCTTCGATTGATAAAATCTTTATGGATTTTAGAAATTCATTAATAATCAACAATTTTTAAATTTGCACAATGAAATTAGATTGAAAAATCAATAAGCGATTTTGAAAAATTGGAGATTTAATTTTTATTTTTTGTTTTACGATAAAAAAATCCTGGAAACCATAAAGTTAAACCTAATAAGGCTCCTAATAAAAAAGTAACTGGATCGTGCCATAGAAAAATTTTGTAAACAATTATTATAATAAGAACCAAAATTCCGATCAGAACTCTTACTATATGTTTAAAGTGGCTATTTGTAACTTGATGAAATAAATAAAAGAATACTATAATTGCATGACCGCTAAATGGAATATTTGTAATATATCGAATAAAAGAAAAAATACCAACGATTATACATTCAAAAAACATTATTATATATGTTTTTCGCTCTTTTTGGTCAATCCAGAGCCAGATTACCTCACCAATTAAAATCCCATAAGGAAGAAAAATAGAAATCATATATAATGGAGGTGTATAAATATTTAAAGTTTCAGTCGCTGTTGTAACTAAAGGATAGCCTCTAATAGAGAAAAAAAATACTGAAAGAATAATTGTTATCAATCCAGTTCCATAGATAATAATAAGTTCCTTTGCTGAAGTTTCTTTTTTGATTATCACAATCTTTGGAATTTAATATCATTTATATATACAAAATATTAAGTGGAAATAAATAAGGTAAGTAATATTATCCTAAGTCAAGTTTAATCTTTTAGTTGTTCAATTGCAGCTTGAGCTGCGGCAATTCTAGCAACAGGAATTCTAAATGGAGAACAAGACACATAATTTAATCCTATTGAATGTGCAAATTTGATTGAGCTCGGTTCTCCTCCATGCTCACCACATATACCTAATTTCAAATCTGGTCTAGTCTTTCTTCCTAATTCAATAGCTATTTTCATTAACTTTCCAACACCATCTTGATCGAGA
>CAYNEU010000452.1:0-6431 GCA_964396275.1 uncultured archaeon
AGAAACATTTTATTAAAACAATTTAAATTTATTTAATTAGTTTAGATTTACATTGATAATATAATAAATGAATTGGAGGAATTATCAAAGAGAATATAGAAAGGTAATATGCAATGGTAGAAACTAAAGACGAAACAGTTCAATATGACGAAGAAACACCTAGGATTGCTGTGTTTATATGCCAATGAGGTTTAAATATTGCAGAAATAATTGACACTAAAGCATTAGTAGAATTTTCGAAAAAACTTCCCGGGGTTGTCGAATCTTTAGATTACATTAGTCTTTGTACCGAACCTGGTGCTGAATTCATTAAAGATAAAATGATTGAAAGCAAAGCAAATAGATTAGTTATAGTGTCTTGTACTCCTAAAACTCACGAACCCGTTTTTAAAAGTGTATTAGAATCAATGGGAATAGATCCATCTTACCTTGAATTTGCCAATATACGAGAACATTCTAGTTTTGTGCATAGAAAGGATAAACCTGGAGCCCAAAGGGTTGCGGAAGATATAATTCGATCTGCTGTAGCAAGAGCTTCTGTTTTAGAAAAAATTCTAGTAAAAGAAGTTGATATAACAAAAAAGGCTTTAATTATAGGTGGTGGAGTGGCGGGATTATCGGCAGGAATCGATCTTGCTGAAGAAGGATTCGAAGTATATCTTGTAGAAATAAGTCCTACTATAGGTGGTAAAATGGCTAAATTGGATCGTACATTCCCTACAGATGATTGTAGCATATGAATATTGGGGCCTGTAATGCTACAAGCAGCAAGAACTCCTGGACTGAATTTATATACTTATAGTAATGTCGAAGAAGTTAATGGTTTTGTTGGTAATTTTACTGTTAAAATAAGAAAAAGGGCTCGATATATAACAAATGATTGTAATGGGTGTGGTGCATGTTTTGAAGTTTGTCCCGCCTTTGGATATAACGAATTCAATGAGGGAATGGACTCGAGGAGAGCTATATATGTATCATTTGCTCAAGCAGTTCCTTCCTTAGCTCAAATTGACATGACACGGTGTATCAAATGTGAATTATGTAAAAGTGTATGTGAACTAGATGCAATAGATTTTGATCAAGAAGATGAAATCATAGAGATTACAGTAGGATCAATTGTTGTTGCAACAGGGTGGGATGAATTTGAACCTCCAATAGGATATTTGGGCTATAACAAGTATCCTAATGTGATTACGCAATTAAAACTTGAACGAATGCTAGCTCCCAATGGACCAACAATAGGACATATAGTAAGACCTTCAGATGGTAAAGAACCAAAGAAAATATTGTTTATTCAATGCGTTGGCTCAAGAGATTTAAACATGAACACTTATTGTAGCTCTGGAGTATGTTGTATGATTTCCATAAAAAATAGTAAATTAATTAAACAGCACTCTCCAGAAACAGATATTACTGTCGCTTATATGGATATGCGAGCTGCAGGGAAAGATTATGAAGAATATTTCACACTCTCAAGGAAGGAAGGTATTAAGTATATAAGAACAAATGTGAGTAGGATAAAGGAAGATCCAGAAACTCATAATCTAAAAATCATTATGCAAAATACATTGGGTTCAAGTGGATTGCAAGAATTAGAATATGACTTTGTTATACTCTCAGCATCGATGGTTCCTGCTAGGGGTGTAAAACAAATCGAAAGGATGCTAAAATTGGAAACTAGTCAAGATGGATTCTTTAAAGAATTTCATGCAAGACTTAACCCAATAGATACTAAAATTCCAGGAATTGTTCTAGCAGGAGCCAGTCAAGGTCCAAAATCTATAGTTGAAACTATAGCACAAGGGAGAGCAGCAGCATCTTCAGTTGCTAGACTTATGGGTAAAGATAAATATCGAATTTTACTGATCCGTGGATCTGTTGATAAAGAACGATGTGCGAAATGTGGATTATGCGAGTTAAATTGTCCATATAATGCCATAATTCTAACAGATGAGGGTGCTGAAGTGAATGAGATTTTATGCAGTGGTTGTGGGAGTTGTTTAGCTAACTGTCCTTCAGAAGCCATAACACTTAGATATTATAGAGAACCACAATATGAAAAACAAATAGACGCAATTTTAGAGGAAATATAGAGGGGTGAATTTAATGAAAGAAACATCAAACAATGATATAAAAATTTTAACATTCCTTTGTTGGAAATGAGGTTATGGTGCTGGAGATATGGCTGGAACGATTCGAGCACAATATCCAGCTACATTGAGACCTGTTAGGATCAATTGTTCAGGAAGAGTTACACCATCTTTAATGATGCGTGCAATAGGTAAAGGTGCTGATGGGGTTGCTATTGGGGCTTGATATAAGGGTGAATGTGATTATGAAACTGGAAATTTAGTTGCCGAAAGGAATGTCATTTATACAAAAGAAATTTTGAAAACCGTTGGGCTCTCCCCAGAACGAATTCAAATGTTTCATTGTAGTGCCGCTGAGGGAACACGGTTTCAAAGTGAGGCAACTCGTATTTCAGAGACGATCAAAAATTTAGGCCGCAATCCTTTAAAAGATTCTAATTCTTCTAAGAAAGAGGAAAAGGAATCAAAAAAGAAAAAAACCGAATAGAATGACCCTTTCAAGTAAATTTTAGTTGAATTGGGACTAACCTAGTGAAGGTTTCGGAATTCAAAAGTTTTTAATTTATATATAAATTTTATATCTTTCTTTTAAGTTTTTATTTTAAAAATAATTTTCTAATTTACTAATAATTTTTATTAAAGTGAGTTTAAGATGGGAAAAGATCCTGAAAAGCAACTAAAGAAAGCGAACCGGCTTTATAAAGCAATGCAATACAAAAGAGCTGCAAAATCATTTAATACAATTGGAAATAATTTCTTAAACTTAGGGGATTTTAAAACTGCTAAAGAATGTTTTTTTAATGCCGCTAAAAGTGCTATTAATGAGGATAAATATTTACGCGGTTTAGAATTCCTAAGGAATGCGGCAAATGCGTCTCTTCTTAATAATAATTTCTCTGATGCTTATCAATTCTTCAAGAATGCACTTAATTATATTCCTAGTTTGCATAATCCTTCAGATCGTGATTATCAATTCATTTTATTTTCATGTTTATCTTATTTGTGTTTATTTTTAGAAGGAAAACAAGAAGAAGGTTTGAATTTAGTAAAAAAAAATAAAACCTTTGTAAATGATACGTATTTTAAAGAAAATTCTCTAATCAAGTTAATTAAGAATTTAACAGTTGCTATAAAAGACAAAAATGAGAATTATATAAAAAAAATTGAAAATAATTTTGAAAATTATAAGTTCTATGAAGGCGAAAGTTTTCTAGCAAAAAAAGCTGTAGTTTTAGCAAAAATAATTGTTGGTTTAATAACCAAGTCGAGTTTTGATAAGAATGTATATACAACTAATGATATTATTACTTTAACAATAATTATTGATACAACCCCTCTTTTAGATATTTCAAATGATCCTTTTTATAATTATAAAATAAATGAATTAAAAATTACTAAAATTAATATAAGCCTGTCAGATAATTTTACATCTCATAAAAAACTAGAATTACCAATCATAATAACACCAGGTAAGAGTTCTCAAATAGATTTATTAATAAAACCTCATTTTCAAATAGAAAAACCTTTTATTGGACCAATTCTGTTAAATTCTGAATTAGATGGAAATTTAAAATTCTTTTACGAAATTCCTGAAACTTTCTATCCAAACTTAATATCTCCACCCCCTACATTGGATATTTCAATAAAAAAATTAAGACCACCTCTTATTGGTCAATCTTTTCCTTTAGAAATTCTTGTAGAAAATAAAAGTGAGGGTGATGCTCTAGATCTTAATATTGAAGTAGAATTTCCTGAGAATCTTAAAGTGATGAGAGGTACCTTAAAAAAACAAATATATTCACTTAGATCTAATGAAAATATGAAATGGGAAATTAATCTCAAACCACTTGAAGCTGGAGATTATTCTATTAAGGTAAAAACAACTTTTAAGGATCCAGATCAAAATCAAATTGGAGAAATAAAAGATTTCCCTCTTTTAATAAAATTATAAATTCAATTTGTTTTATATATCTCTATCTTAAAATAAAAAGTGAGAAAAATAGATGAAATTAAAAGTTAAAGAAATTAATTTTGAAACCGGAAATGCAAAGGATATTGTTTTGAATAATAAGGATGCTCAAGAATTAGGACAAAAAGCGGGAGAACGCGTTATTGTAAAAAATATTAGATCAAAATCTATTGAAGAAAAATACTGGGTAGCAATAATACAAATAGATTTCTTAGGTTCTATTGTTGAACCTGGAGAAATTGGAGTATTTCTTAATCTTTTAAGAGAGAAAAAAGATTTAAAAAATGAAATTATTGTCTCTGTAAAACCAGCAGATCCACCCGACTCTTTTAGATTTATACAAAAAAAAATAAAAGGACAAAAACTTTCTAGCGAAGAAATAAATAATATTATCTCTGATGCGGTTTCTGGATCCCTATCACGGATAGATCTAGCAGCATTCATAACAGGAGTGTCTATTAATGGCATGGACAACGAAGAAATGACGGCTTTAACTCTATCGGAAACTAGAAGTGGAGAGATATTTTATTTTGGAATGGATGTCTATGATAAACATAGCACAAAAATCTATATTTCGTAGGTTTTGTTAAAAGGCGGCGTTCCAGGGAATAAAGTATCTCTAATTATCGTTCCGATTGTTGCTGCTGCGGGATTAACTATTCCAAAATCTTCAACAAGAGCCATAACCTCCCCATCAGGTACAGCAGATTCAATGGAAGTCTTAGCTCCCATTGCATTTAACCCAGAAGAATTAAAAAGTATTGTATCTGAAGAAAATGCGTGTATAATCTGGGGTGGAGCTCTTGAAACCGCTCCAGCAGATAATATTTTAATAGAAATTGAGCGTCCTTTACACATGGATCCCATAGGTCTTATGATACCTTCTATTCTAACAAAAAAGCTTTCATTAGGAGTTAAAAAGCTTGTTCTTGATATACCCGTAGGTGAAGGCACTAAATTCCCTACAATCGATATGGGAAAAAAGTTTGCTTACTTATTTAAAGAAATTGCTGCAAATGTTGGAATTGAAGCGGAATGCGCCCTCACCTTAGCTCATCAACCTATAGGTCACGCTGTAGGTCCTGCTTTAGAAGCTAAAGAAGCACTTACATTATTACGTGATTATACTGCGGGACCAAACTCTTTAATAGAGAAATCTACTGATTTAGCGGGTATTTTACTTGAAATGAGCGGAAAAGCTCTAAAAGGTATGGGACAAAGTTTAGCGAAAGATATTTTACGATCTGGTAAAGCTTATGAAAAAATGAAAAAAATTATCGAAGCACAGGGGGGAGATCCAGAAATAAAACCCGAAGATATTGAGCTAGGACCATATATTAAAGAATTTTTTGCTTCTAAAGATGGATATATAGTTGATGTAAATAATTCAATAATAAATCGAATCGCAAAAACTACAGGATGCCCTAACTCGAAGAGTTCAGGTGTAGAGATAATAAAAAAACAAGGTGCAAAAATAAAAGAGGGAGAATTAGTATTTCGAGTCTATTCCCATAATGAATCTAAATTAAGAAAGGCAGAAAAAATTTATAATACAACAGGCGGTCCTATTAGACTCGGCGGGATGATTATAGAAAGGTTATAACCCAAACTCAATTAATCTTCTCTTACAATTAACAAATACGATGTTATAATTTTATTTGAAATATTAAATGTTGATCGAGAGAGTATAAACTAAAATTAAATCTTTAAAAATAGGTATATGCCTTTAACACCAAAAGCTATTTATGAGGACTTCGAGAATGGAGATTTAGATAAATCTTTTGCGGTAGAATTATTGATAACGTTAATAGATAATTCAGATAATATAGAAACCCGAATAGAAAGCATTAGGTATTTAAATAAAATCTCATTGAACGATGAGGATACTTTCAAATATCTAGAACAATTGATGATTTCTGATTTAAATGAAAATATAAGAAATTTGACATGTGAAGTCCTAAAAAATCACTATTTAGAAAAAGTTCTACCCCCAATTTCTTGGATGCTTGATCACGATCAATCATTAAAGTGTTTGGTAACGGGGATTTCTGCATTATCTGAAATTAATTCAAAGGATTCTAAAGAAATTCTCATTAATAAGTTAAATACGCTATATTCTAAAGAAAACAAATATAATTTAAAGGAACTCTTTAAGGAAGTAGAAATTAAGAGTTTAGGATCTCAAGATCTTGCTGAGATCTTATTAAATTATTACATAATCTCTTTTTTAAAAACGAAATATGGGTATATAAATTTTGAATTTAATAATATGGGTTTTATCACAAAACTAGATTTATCTAATATAGACCCACAAGGTATTTCTTTACCTAATTATCTTAATTCCATATTCTCTCTTAAATTTCTAAGGTCTT
>CAYNEU010000453.1:0-2577 GCA_964396275.1 uncultured archaeon
TCTTTATAATAGCGAGTGTCACTTCCTGGATGGGGTTGTTGCCCTGTCATTCCAATCCATCCATTATCTAATATCAGAACTAAAATTGGGGCTTTATTATAAATTCCATTTAAGAGTGCAGGAATCCCAGAATGAAAAAAAGTACCATCGCCAATAATTGCAATATTCAAACTCTCACTTGTTTGAGCGACTCCTTGAGCTAAAGCTATACTTGACCCCATACAATACTTAACATTAGCAAAAGAGAAAGGAGGGAGTGCCAAAAGAGTATAACATCCAATATCTTGGTAAAAATAAACATTTTTTCCAATTTTTGACTTAATTTTTTTAACTGCTTTTTGTAATGCATATCCTGTTGTTCTATGGGGACACCCCGCACACATTATTGGTTTTCTTTCCATTGTGTTATATTTTCTTTTATTAATTTCGTTTAAATCCACTTTAGGCTTTAAACCAGTTATTTTTATCAACGCTAAAGCAACTATAGTAGGATTTAATTCCCCTACAAAGGGTAACAGTGAATTTTTTATAGAATAAGAAAAAGGATCCTTCCCATGGATTATCACTTTAAGCTTATTTTTTTGAGCTATAGCAAGAACCTGAGTTTCGAGATAGGGATCGTTTTCTTCCACAACAAATACTTGATCACATCTTCTAAGAAAAGATGCTATTTTTTTTTCTGGAAGGGGATTTATAAAACCAATTTTAAGAAGAGGAGCATTTATTTCAAGAAAATCTAAGGCTTCGAGTACATAACTGTATGATACACCACTCGTAATTATTCCTAGCTTAAAATAATTTTCTGCATCCTCATTTTCAACTTTGTTTAGCGTAGTGATCTCAGAGATTTCTAAAGCTTGATTCATTCTACTATATATATGATTTTTCTTCATCTCTAAGAAATACAGTCTCAAGGCTACGTTAAGTTCCTTAGATAAATCAAAATCACATTCTATTTTCGAGTGCTTTAGTTCTCCAATAATTACATTACTCCTAGCATGAGAGACCATTGTAACTGTTCTTAATATTACGGGAAGCTTTAAATTTCTAGATATTTTAAATGCTTCTTTAGTAAATTCCAGACATTCCTGAGGATTACTTGGCTCTAATGCAGGTATTTTAAAAAGTTTTAAATAATTACGAGAATCCATTTCTACAGCACTCGAATATTGTTGGGGATCATCAGCGACCAGAATAACTAATGCTGAATTTTTGTTTTTTGGACGGGTTGTAGCGAGAGCAAATAATGGATCTGATGCAACATTCAACCCTACATTTTTCATACCAACCATTGCAGTAGCGCCTCTGGCATATGCCGCCCCAGCAACTTCTATCGCCACTTTTTCGTTAATGCTGCATTCTATCCATTTCATTTCTGTTTCCTTGAAAATATCCATAAAAGTTTCTCCAACTTCAGAACTGGGCGTGCCCGGATAATAAGTATAGATATCAATACCACTTTCTAGAGCACCACGAACAATTGCTTCGTTTCCTAAAAGAAACCCTTCCTCACCAAATTTCCCATTTACAATTATATTTTTACTCATTATCTTATGAAAATAAATTCTTAATTAAGTTCAATATTAATTTAATTTCTTTTTGCAAAAAATAATTGCTATTATTTGATAAAATAAAATTGTTAAAATATAACAATTATAAAGAGATACTACTAATAATCTTATAGAATTTAGGCTTACTAGATTCAATAGAACTAAATATAAATAAAAAAGTTAGAATTTAATTTTTTTTTTAAATAAAATTACTAACGCTACCATAGATACTAATGTGATTAATAAGTAAGTATTACCAAATGGAATGCCTTTCTTTCCTGGAACAATTGGAATTGAAATAGTTGTATACATTATTTCTTCATCAATTCCCCAAATCCCGTTAGTGTTATCTTGCCACACAGCATGAACAATATTGGTCCCCGCAACAATTGAAACTTCTCGGCTAATATCATCATTCCAATAAATACCACCCGCTCCATCTGAAATTATAGTGACATCAGACCAACCATCTCCTTCCGTATAATTAATGCACATTATTTCCTCATCAATGAAATCTCCACCACCCCAAGCACCTAATGTGTCGTCTTCCCATGCTACATAAATAAAATTGTTTGGATTGATCGTAATAGAAGGATATATGCTTTCTCCATTATTCCAAAAAATTTCATTATGACCATCGGAGATTACAATGGGAATAGCCCAATCTAAGGTATAACTTGTATACATAATTTCTTTATCACTGCCCCAAGCACCATCAGTATTATCGCTCCATACCACATGGACATTATTTGAGCTGTCTATTGCGATATCTGGATCAACGCTATAACCATCATTCCAATAGATGTTATTAATACCATCAGAAATAATTGTGGCATTAGACCAACCTAAGCTTGTAAAATAGCGAGCATACATTATTTCTGCATCAATACCCCAAACTCCATTAGAATCATCTTCCCAAACTACATGAATATCCCCTGTATTGTCCGAAGCGATTGACGGATGCGTACTGCTTCCATCATTCCAATAGATATCATTATATCCATCAGAAATAACTGTAGCATTTGAC
>CAYNEU010000454.1:0-14511 GCA_964396275.1 uncultured archaeon
GCCAAATTTAATATCTTTAAGATTAACAATGTAGAATTTTGTTATATTTCCTTGAAATTCTGATTCCCTTTCGCGGATATCTATTATTTCGCTTTCATATATAATAATAGATGAATTGAGAAAGTTCATCAATTTTGCCCCTACTGATGTTTCATCTATTAAAACTGTTAAATCCTCTGCTTTTTCACCGTTTTTCGCTATTTTGGTTTCAGCAAGTTTAACTGTCTTAATTTTTTCTTCAAAATCATCTGGGAGAGCTGTTAAAGACCAGTCTTTTAGATTAAACCAATTTTGTTTTAATGAATAGATGAATCCAATCCAAAAATGACTACAAAATCCCATATTTGCCCCTATTCTACAATCACAGTCACGTTCAGGATTCCCTATATTTTTTGGATTGATAGATAAAAAGGATTGTACTTCCCAATTCCATCCTTTAAATTTTAACTCAATTTCGTGCTCACTTGGATTTATAATCTTAATTTCAGCAATACTCTCTCTATCTTCACCATTAATTTTCTTAATTGCTAAATCAATTCCAGCAGATATTATTTCGATTTCTTTTTGCTGTAAGAGCTCCTTGAATTCTTCTTCTGCTAATGAATCAAGAATAAAATCAATAATCTCAGATTTCTTCATTTTTGAAAATCCTTTTATTTCAAAATCTCGACATATCTGTTTCAAATCATCAACACCTAAGTACTGTAAAAGAAATTTCAAGTAAGTTCTTTCATCTATTTCTTTATTCATTTTATATCAAGCCCGAAAAAATTAAATTGTGAATTCTCCAAATATAATTTGAATAGATTGCTTATAATTATAACTATTGTAAAAATTGTTCATTAACTTAATTTGACATTGTCCCTTTAACAAGAACTTCTGTTAAATTCTCAATAAGTTCTTCCTCTTCAAGTTCAAAATCACTCCGAATCCACCAAATAAAGACTCCAAGTACCGTAGATGTCCAAACTCTAGCGGTTATCTTCGGGTTTTGATTACGTGCTCCGAATTCTATTAGTTTTACAATGATTTTTTCTACCTCATATGTAAAATTGTCAAGAATCTCATATCTTTTAGTACGATATTTTTTATCCATCCCTCCCATTTGCTCAAAGAAAATTACAAAAGTCTCTTTTTTTTTTTTAAACATTTTTGCATATCCTCGAAAAAGATTCTTAACCGCAGAAATTGGTGGAATTCTATTTTCTTTGAAATAAACGAATAATTCTCTAAATTTGCTAATCATAAGTTCAGCTAATCCACTAATTAATACTTCAATTACGTCCTCTTTTGAATTAAAGTAATTATAGAAGTTCCCAACCGACGTTCCTGCCTTTCCTGTGATATCTTTTATACGTGTATTATTAAATCCTTTTTCTTCAAAAACAGAGAGCGCTGATATTAAGAAAAGGTTTCTTTTTTCCTTCTTAATTATTTCAGATTTTTTTGCCCTTAAAGACACTATTAGTCAACTCAACAAATAATAGATAATTTATATCATAACTAAATTCATTAAAAATATTATTACATCTTAAGAAATTATGTTAAAATTTATTATTTTTTAGTTTTCAAATTCCTATAGATTTATTAAGTTACTTCGAAATCTGAAATTTCTTTTTCTTTAAGCTTAATTTTTTAAATTATTATAGCAAACTGGTGATTACCATTTAAGGAGGGAATAATAAATACGAAATATGAGAAGTGGGAAAATAATGGGTATGTTTTTTTCTAAAAAGTGTTATTTTGATATCTTTTGGTTATTATTTGGTTGAATAATAAAGATAAGAACTTAATAAATGAACGTTCATTCAGTGAATGGGGATTCGGTAAAAAATAAGAAATGTTAACCCTTGCAAGTGTAGGAAAAGATTTATATAGTTAACTATCTTTATTAATAAAAATAATTATTTAATTAAAAAAACATTTGAATAAAACACGATCGATTGAGGTGAAATAATAGTTGAGTATTTTAAATCCGGATTTTCTCTTAAAATTTGGTGAGATAAAATTCGCAGAAGAAAATAGTATGCCTATCAATGATTTTGAACTTGCTTTAAAGCATTACTTTTCAATTCGGGAAAAGAAGATGCCACGTGGAAGGTATAAGTTCGGTGAAATTGATAATTCTTTAGTAAAGGATTTTACTCGTTCTTTTATAAGTTATTTTGAATAATAAGGTAAATACAATTTTTTAATTATATAAAAACATATTTCTTGTTTTTTATTTTCTTAATTTCTAACCATAAACCTAATTTTTTAGATTTTTATATTATTTTTTAAATTCCTTAAATTTATAATATAATCATTTTTCTCAAAATTACAATAGTTGGTGTATAAATATGGGATTATTGAATGAAATCGAAGAGGTATTTATTGAAACCAATGGAATAAAGCTTCATACTATCATAATAGGATCTGGAGAACCCTTAATTTTACTTCATGGCTTTCCAGAGTTTTGGTATTGTTGGTCAAAAGTAATTCCCCTACTTAAGGATGATTTTAAATTAATATTACCGGATATGAGGGGATATAATTTATCTGATAAACCGAAAGATGTAGAAAGCTATAAAGTAGAAATTTTAATAGAAGATATTAAAGGTTTGAGTGAAGAATTAAAATTAGGTAAATTCAATCTTGCTGGACATGATTGGGGTGGTGCCGTAGCTTGGATCTTTGCCGAAAAATATCCTGAGCTTTTAAAGAAATTAATAATTTTAAATGCCCCTCATCATATAATTTTTCAACAAAAATTAAGAGCAGATAAGGAGCAACAAAAAGCCAGTTTCTATATTTTTGAGTTTTTAAAACCGAATGGAGAGAAGTTTATAATTGAAGATGAGTATAATTGGCTTAAAAAAGCTGTTTTTACAAAAGATTTTACTAAGGCTGATAAAGAAAAATATATTGAGGCGTGGTCTCAACCTGGCGCAATAGTGGGAGGAGTGAATTATTACAGAGCAAATACTAATTTCAAAGAATGGAAAGGAATTATAGATGTTCCTACCCTAGTACTTTGGGGAATGAAAGATCTTGCTTTGAAACCTCAATTACTAGAAGGATTATCCAATTATGTTAAAGATTTACGAATAGAACGGCATGAAAAATCTTCCCATTGGATAACTCATGATGCCCCCGAATTTGTCTCATCTAAAATTCGAGAATTCATTCAAAGTTAGTTCTTTCAAAGTAATTCCTTTTTATCTTATAGTATACTAATTTTAATTCAAAAGTTTATTAAGTTGGCAAAAAATCTAAGATTACTACATTATTCTGAATATTATAGAACAAAATAAATAAATTTATAAGGTTCATTTATTGGTTACAATATAAAAGTGTGTGGAAAAATTTATTTCATTCCTTAGATTTTATTAATTAGATAAAAAAAAAAATAAAAAAAATGGAAGAAGACAATAAAGAATACGGCTGGACAATAAAACTCGATTGGTTAAACATTTTATCATTACTAGACCTTGATAGTATTAGCCAGATTCCAGAATATAAAAGGGATAAGGCAATTAAAAGGATTACAAAATTTTATAGCTCAGGAGCACTTATGGACTTTGAACCGAGCTATTTAGATAATCTTGTGGTAAACGAATTAAAAGAACTGATGAAGAAGGAATTACTTCTAAATGCAAGAAGACAAGAAAAAATAGAAAAAGAACTTCGTGATAAAGTAATGCCATTGAAAAGAGGTGGTATTATAAGAATTGATCCTAGAGATCTTAAAGATTTTAAAGGAGATCCCGAAGATATGTTGAAATACTTCTATAAAAAACTCCTTGGAGAAGATGATGATGACAAAGATGATGACAAAGATAACTACAAGGAAGATAATACAGGGTACTATATTTAAATTCTTAATTTGAGTTATTATTCTTTTTATAGATTTTGTCTTTTAAAAGCCTCAAATTAGTATGTTTAATTTTTTGGTATATTAGAAAGAATAGAGCATACACTAAACCTGACCAGATTATCCAAGATACAGCCTGACCTATCTCCATATTTAAGATATAATTTATAAAATCTTCTAAAACATAAAATCCAAAGTCATTCAAATCACCGGGAAAATCTACTACGTTTGGATAAAACCTAATCGCAATTACTTCATGAGTATTATCTTTTAAAGTCTCAAAGATGTTTGTAATAGTTAAGTTTGTTGGGTCAGCTAACCTCAATTTGATGAATGTGTTTAAATCTTCATTTGTATGAATATCACTTCCTCCAATACAGATTAAGTTATTAGTT
Source organism: uncultured archaeon (assembly GCA_964396275.1). Taxonomy (GTDB): domain Archaea; phylum Asgardarchaeota; class Lokiarchaeia; order Sigyniarchaeales; family SOKP01; genus Loki-b32. Next base: position 4,249 of record CAYNEU010000454.1, read on the forward strand.
TTAGTATAATTCCTTATTTGCTGATATTTCCAACTATAACTACCACTATTAACTATTTCAAAACCATCAACACCCCAATCTCTTAATTGATTCAAACTATATGGAACACCATGATCACCATTTGGATTTGGATCGAAATTATAATGGTTAACAGTAATATATCCACCGTTCATTTTCACATAACTTATCGTATCAGAAGCGTTCATCGCCAATGGGCCACCAGGAGTATAAGATTCTAGTGGTACAATTTCTTCTGCTAATCCAAAGTAATTCATATGGATTTCTCCTGGATTTTCGGCATTTTGTGTCCATTCTTCAGCCATGAAAACAATAAAATCCAGATTGTGTTCCTTAACATATTTTTGAGCCATTGTAGCCCCTCTTATATTATCATGGTCAGAAAAAGCTGCTCCCGATATACCTTGTTGTATATACCAGTTAATTCTTTCTTCAACTGTAAGCCAGCCATCACTAAAGATGGTATGAACATGAAAATCGAATAAAAATTCATCATCTTCGAGTGGGACTGTAGGGATTATTTCATGAGGAGGGAATGGCGTTGAAATAAGCACAATATTACCGGAAAGTAGTATAACACCTATTCCAACGTAAAAAACAGCTTCTCGTTTTATAGCCTGAAATTTTATCTTTCTTTGAGCCTTTTTTTTAAAGAATTTCTTAGATAAGTCAAGTTGTAGTTTCGGATGAAATAATTTGAGAATCACAAAACTAATTTTTAAAAAAATAAGTATCATACTCACGTGAACAGCTAATTGGACTGGAATCATAAAATATCTGCTTATAAAGAAATAACCTTGGATTAAATACCCTACAAGAATATAAATGGCAACTATCAAAATAGTTAAGGTTAAAACTTTAAAACAAAAGTAAAGAACGTCAACTATAGGGTAAGAGATGTATCTATATTTATCTGAACTAAACATCCCTTTTTTCTTTAAATATAAATAAACTCCTCTTAGAATAGGATAAAATATTAAAAAAAGAAACATCCATGTAAACTCATACTCTAAAATATTACCTATAACCATAAAAGGTTCCACAAAATATCTTTGTAGTGGAAATTTACTTGTAAACGCAGATGAAACATCTACTTGTCCAAGAGCATCAAAAAATATTACAGTTCTTCGTCCAATAATGGATAATATAACAAGGAAAACTATCCATATCAGGAAAACAACAGAAAAAATCGTGAAAAATTTATTTTTTTTAATTAAAGATTGAATCTTCATAATTACTACTTTTAATAAACTTACTAATAAACATTAAATTAATATAAAAAAAAATCATCTATTTAAAAAACTTTAAGGTAAGATATAATTTTCTAACGTCCTTAGCGTTGTTTTGAACTTTTTGTAAATCTGGACATCTATAATAGGAAAAGTCTCACAAATTTTTCTTTTTAAATCTTTTTCATTAATCTTACATGATTTAGAAGGTCCTTTACCTTTTATATTCAAATATAATAGTGGCATTTGAGGATTAGATGGATTAATATTATGATTCAGGTATATTAATGAAGAATTTGGTTTGAAAACAATTCTCGATGGTCATTAATATTAAATTTTGTCATATTTTTAGGAAAATTTAATAATTATATCAAAACCAGCTTTTTAAGTAATGAAAGTCTAAAAAAGTAGTGAAGAAAAAGTATTCGATTTGTTAAACAAAATTATTATTATTTTTTGAATTATTCGACTTACTATAATAAATAATAGACTAAATGCCAAAATGGATAATAAAGAACCTAAATATGATATTGGTGTGATTCATGGTAGATTCCAAGTTCTACATAACGATCATATAAAATATCTCTTAGCAGGTAAACAGTTATGTAATCATCTTATCGTAGGCATTACAAATCCAGATCCTTTTCTGACAAGAGATTCAAAAGCAAATCCCCATAGGAGTACATCCCTAGCAAATCCATTAACTTACTATGAACGCTATGTAATGTTACGCGTTGCACTATTAGAACAAGGTTTAATATATTCAGAGTTTTCTATTGTCCCCTTTCCTATTAATATTCCTGAACTAATCAAATATTATGTCCCAATCGATGCAGTTTTCTTTCTAACAATATATGATGATTGGGGTAGACAAAAAAAAAAGTTCCTTGAATCTTTGGGATTAAAAATTCATGTTTTGTGGGAAGTAACCCTTGAGAATAAAGGACTTAGCTCAAGCGATATTCGTGAAGCTATGATAAATAGAGAATCTTGGGAGCATTTCTTACCTCTAAGTGTGGTAAGACTTATGAATAAATGGGAAATTCCTCTTAGATTAATCAAAATTAGCAAAAAATAATTCAAATGTGTTTGTTGATTTCATAGTTAATTTTACTTAAAATTTGGATATTCAATAATGTAAAAAACTAAAGTTCATAGAAACTACAAAATTATACTGAATTTTCAAAATTTAAAGTAAAAGGAAGTTAATATTTTATTTAAGAATAAACAATATTCTAACATAAAAAATTTTATTAAAAAAAAATTGGTGAAATAAAAAAACGTTATATCAAGCTGAAATACCAAGATTAATTTTAATTTATGTTTTTTTAGGAATTTTAGCAGTCTATTTTTTGATAGTTGCCTGTAAAGTCTTAATGAGAAAAAGGCAACGCTTAAATTTAATCACGAGTGGATTTTATATTTGTTTGTCAACTGCTTTTGTTTTAAATATGGTATATGCCGCTATGACTAATAGAATAACTATTTTAGTTCTTAATTTCTTAACTAATTACTTCATATTTTTTGGAGCAGTCTTTCTTTTTATTGTAAATATGGTAATATTGGAATCGACTCTTATTTATTCTATAAAAAAACAAAATAGGTATATTTTATTTTATGGGATCCTCCTCTTCACCGGTATGTTATTATTAGTATTATTAGGAGAAATATTTGATAATCCTTATGAGCCGTATTTAGGAGTTAAAATTGTTGATGGAGTTCCAAAATGGGGTCCAATTTTCTTTACATATATAATTTCAATTATGAGTATTTTTACACTTATTCCAATAAATTATACGAATTTTAAGATCTATTCCCAATTTGAAACAAAAGCATTGAAAAGAAAGTGGTTTTATTATTTAGTTGGTTTTTTAGGACTGACTGTGATTTTTTATTTATTGTGCTTGTATAATTTTTTAGATCCCGAAATTTATACTAATGTTAGATCAATAATTAGTTTATTGGCAATTTCATTAATAATTTGGGGATATATGATGTATTACGGGATTGGAATCAAATTAAAAGAAGATTAAATTGCCTATATTTATTGAATTTAGCAATTTAAATATATTTTTAAAAGATCCGATGGATGACTTATTATTCACTTTTGTCGAGTGAAATTATAGAAAATTATATATACTGTTGTAAAAATAATCACTTAACTCTTTAAATTTTGATTAAGGCTAGGGAATTAGATTGGCATTATTAAGTAAAGGAAAATTGGATCTTGAAGAAAAAGATGCATATTTTCAAAAATTTTTATTCAAAAATGGAGAAGAATATGGATTAAGATTTGCCACGCCAGAAGATGCGAAAAATATCTCAACTATGTTCAAAGAAAGCTATAATTATGATTATGTTAATCCTATTGTCTATGATATCGAACTTTTAAAAAATCATATATCAAATCCTAATAAGTTTTGGGTTCTAAGTGAATTACTAGAAAATAAAGTCACTACTGGTTGTGCTTTAGTTGAAAAAGAGAGGTACATTGCCCATGCTGGTTGTTTAATTGTGAAGAAAGAGTTTCAGGGTCGAGGAATTACAACAAGAATGGCAGCCGCAGGGCTTATTGCAGTTACCAAAATGCCTCAATTTAATGAAGTTTTAAGACTTGATATTGAAGTACGAGCTCCACTAACTAAAGTTCAGTCTGCAGCTCAAAATGCAGGAGCAATACCTTATAGTATAATTCCTAGTCATAGTAATCTAGGAGATAAAAGATATATTGATGTTACAGATAATAATCCTTGTCCCCCTCAACATGAAGAATCAGCAGTGCTATATTCAATGATTTTTCGAAATCTATGGAAAAAAAGAGATAAAAATGTAGTTTTATTAGACCATGAAGATTTAATCTTTTTTTATGAATATATTAAAAATCAAGCTAAAAAAATGAAAGATGATGAATTGATTCTTAAAAAAGAGAATAAGAGCAAAAAATATGAACTTTATGGAGTTTCTAAAGATTACTATATGGCAAATTTGAAATTGTATGGTTATATTAAAGAAAAATCTCTCAATAACTTATTAAAAATATATAGGAATTGGAGATTAATTATCTGGAAAATTCCAACAACAGAAAATGGAATATCCTCAATGTCTCTTGCTTTGAAAAAAGGATTCAAGGTTGTGGGATATGATATTGGGTTCAATAATGTAAATTGGACGTTGTTTGATTCAATAATACTAGTTTATTATCCTAATGGAAATTGGAATTTATCAGATATAAATTGTATTGATGCTATAAAACCTATTTTTAATCGAATAAAGCAACGATTTATTCCTTAAGGTTTTAGGGTTCTTATTAATATTATTTTTAGTTATGTGAACAAAGAAACTACTTTTTCTTCAAAAGTCTGTGTACCCGTGCTAAAAATTTTATTAATTGTTGTTCTAAAAGGCTCAAACTGACCAACCCTAGTGAGATTATAACCATCAAATTGCGCAATGAACTTTTTTAATAATTTTTCCAGTAAGGGTAAAATTGTTCTTCTTAAATATTTCTCAAGTCGATAATCTTTATCCAAAACTATAAAGGCAACAATTTCCTGAACTTCACGAAACATGTCTTTTATTGTTCCCTTTTTGAAAACTATGGAATATTTATCACTTTCAAAATATTCTACTGGTTCCATCAAGCATTCGGCAAAACTTAATAACCCACCCATTAATCCACTTGAACATACTAAATTTGTCTGTGTTTTACTAGCTCTATGATAGCTAGTGAATATAATGGGAATCCCATGATAAAGTATACCAGCTTCTCGAATCAACATAATGAATTATGATGGAAATTAAACCAAATCGCTAATACAATAAATTCTTATAAGAATACCAGTAATAAACGACGTAATTTTCCTATTTAAATTTGCTCATTTATGAAGATATTCCGTCGCGATAGCACAATAATAATATGAAAAAGTTATTATGTCGAAGAAATTAAGGCATTCAAATAATTGCATCTAAAAATATTAATTATAGAAAACTATAAAAAAAAAAAATCAAAATAAAAAAAATTTTATAAAAAATTTTATTTCTTTTTATGTTTAGGCTCAATCTTTTTAATGATAATCGATTCTGCGTGAACTTTACAGTTCTTTAGTATAACTTTAAATCCACCAGTGCCACCAACACCAGGGATGGTCATTCCAACAGTGCCCATTGGAACCATCGCACCTTCTTCTTCCCATTCTTCTTCCTCTTCTACGCCACCCATAACCGCTTTGTAGTCTTCAGTATTTATAATTGGATGCCCTACTTTTTCCAACCATGCTGGTAGCTTACTTAAATCATTAACATCTTCTTCAGTGGCAATTTTATCCCTTAAATCTTCTGGAAGGAATTCATAAACTCGATCTTTGACATTTTTACCCATCCACACGATAGTGTAAATTCCTCCTTCCAAACCTGCTTTTACTCCATCATATTTCTGGTATTTGGGTGATATAATGTATTGTATGCTTATTCCATTAAAACCAGGCATTTGTTTTCCCCCACCCGTCTGGTTCGCCATAGCTGAGAAGGGTAATCCATTTATTGCTACACCATCATGACTTCTATCGATAATACCGTGACCTGCTCCTGTTTCGGGAATAAAAAAATCTATTGCTTCAAAACAACCACATGAAGTATGTGGGAATTCCATTCCACTATATAAGTAAATTCTATCGATTTCTCCAAGCGAACGTTTTTTTATCATTGCGTTTACGCCTACAAATTCACCCGCTAATTCGTTTAAACATTCACCCATGGGAATTTCGAAGAGAGGTCCTTTCGGATCAACTCTAGCTGCCGCTCTTGCATCAAACCAAGAGATAGAACCGCATAAACTCATACGATTTGGTGTTATACAGCATGCATGAGTTGGTGCAAAACTCTGGCATAAAACACAACCATAAAACATGTCTACATCTTCATCATTTATACTACGGGCTCTTTCATCTCTTTTATTGTAAATCTCTAAAGCAAAATCATAAGGTTCTTTGATTTTATCTGGATCTGTATAGAATGTAACTTGAGCTTTTTTAATGATTGGAAGTTCAGCTTTATACAGTCTAATTAAAACAGTTCCAAGCATTTGAAAGTTATCAAATCCTTTTTCTACAGCAGATTTAGAAATTCGCATCCAATTAGTATATCTTTGGTTTAAGTGCATTATTCCATTTACAAAATTACAGAACTCATGAACTCTTCTTTCAAATACAGCTTCTAAATCTTCTTCCAGCTCAGGCCCAGAGACTTCTACTAAAATTCCTATAGTATGTCTTGATCCTACTTCCATGTCTTTTATATCGGGACCGATGAGAGTTACCTTTCCATCTTCAATTTCTTTATCTTTTTTAACTCTTACCAACTCAAAGTGTCTCTCTACTTTTGGACCACCAAGCTCGACATACATTTGATTTCCTCTAATACGTTCTCCTTCGTAAACAGGACCTACATCTACTGGGATATCAGCAAAACTCATATCATTTTTCTCCTCTTATTTTTATATATATATTTTTTTATAATTTTTCAATCAAGCTTTCTAAAAATAATTTCCATTCAGTATCGCTTAGATTTGGTAAACTAAATCTGGCATTTGGATGAGAATATTTATCCAATTCAATTGTTTTTACCCAGTTTGTAAAGTTTTTGATTCTAGATAGTGCTTGGGAGACATAAAATACTATGTGTCCACCGAAAATTGCCATAGAATATTGTCCTTCTCCATCAAAACCAGTCCAGTTCTTATCGCATAATCTATTTGTAATATTAATCAATGACATATCATATAGTTTCCTATTACTGATTTTATCCTTTAAATAACTATAAGTATGACCGGTGCTGACTACATCACAATCAATTTTGTTTGCGATATTTATTAAGTAGTCTGCAACCTTTTTCTCATCAAGTTCCCAATTTAAAGATTCAGCGCCAATAATAATTACCTTCTTCTTAGGGGACTTAAGTAAATTCGCCATCACAGTTGGATCTGAGACAGAAGTACCCATCTCAGGGCCAGGAATGTTAGCTTTTTGATATGGACGTGCCATTTCAATCAATTTCCTCTGTTTTTATTTTTAGCTGTAACTTTTAAAATAATTGTTATACTTAGAATTATTAAAGACAATTTAAAAAAATTGTTTTTATGAAGTTTAACTAAAAATAGATGGGTAGAATCTTAAAATAGAAGTGTAAAATTAAATATAGGTTAATTAAAAAAGTGGATTTTACTAATTTGTCAAAAAGATTATTAAAAAATTAAGTAAATTTCGGTTTTTTATCTTGCCATGGAGCTATTTCTTCAAAAGCTTTTGAAACTTGTAACACTAGCAATTCTTGGAATCTTTTACTAACGATCTGCATTCCTATAGGTAAGTTGTCATTTGTCCATCCACAAGGAATAGTAGCAGCAGGGTGTCCTGTAAAGTTAAAGGGAAATGTAAATGCTTGCCACGAAGTTGGAGATACATCAATACCATTAATCTGTGTAGGATAAGTAACTCCTATTTCAAAAGCTGGAACTGCTGTTGAAGGAGTAAGAAGTATATCGTAAGTTTTTAAGGCTTCAAATATACTTTGATAAAAAAGACTACGAGTTCTCATTGCGTCAGGTAAACTTGAAGAAGGAAAGCGTAATCCTGCCTTAATCCATGTTACTAAGCTTGGATCCAATTTATCTTCCCACTTTTTCAAATAAGGTCTTAATTCATAGCCAAACATTATTAACCACATTGTAGTAAAAGCCATTGAAGGATCTAACCCCTTAAATTTTGCTTCTTCCACTTCCCAGCCAAATGATTCAAACTTGTGAATTGAATTAACTACTGCTTTTTCAACATTGATATCAAGAACTTTTGCAAAACCTAAGTCTAAACTATAAGCAATCTTTATTTTATCTGGTTTCTCATTTATATGGTCAAAATATTTTATATTTTCTTTCGGTAGTGAATGTCTATCTCCCTCAAATGGTCCTTTCATAACATCTAACATTAATGCTGCATCAGCGACATATCTAACAATGGGACCAATAACGGATAATGTTTGACCGCTATGGGAGGTTTTTGGATATATTGGAACCCTTCCAAAGTTCGGTTTAAGACCATAAGCTCCACAAAAGCAAGCAGGATGCCGAATAGAACCACCTCCGTCTGAACCTTGAGCGAGGGGACCCATTCCACAAACAACTGAAACTGCGGCACCTCCGCTAGATCCTCCAGACGTCTTCTCAAGATCCCATGGATTTCGTGTCACTCCAAAAATAAGATTATCAGTAACTCCTTTAAAACCAAATTCCGGTGTATTTGTCTTCCCTAAAATTACACAACCAGCATCTTTTAAACGAGATACAACAACCCCATCTTCTTTAGGAATGTGATTTTCATAAATTTTTGAACCATAAGTTGTCCTTACTCCTTTAAGCGGTACTAGATCTTTTATAGATGTTGGAATCCCATTTAGGATAGGAATTTTTTCATTTCTTTTTATTTTTTTATCTGCTTTTTTTGCCATTTCTCTTGCTAATTCAAAAGTAGGAGTACAATATGCGTTAACTATTGGATTGATTTTTTGTATTCTTTCAATAATTATTTCCGTTATTTCTTCTGAGGTTAATTCTTGGTTTTTTATTTTTTCTTTCATTTCCCAAGCAGGCATGAAACATATATCTTCTTTATTCATATCTATCATACTTTTTTCTTTGTTTATCGAGAGCAATTAATCTTGATTTCTAATTGGCAATATGAAATTATAATACAAGTAATACATTTATTTATATAAATAAATTCAGATACAATCTCAATAAAAATGTGTGAATTTAAAATAATAAATAAAACTGATGGTTCTCAATTAGGAGAAGATATTTTAATATTGTCATACACAGATGATAATGAATTGATTTTTAAAGACGTATTAGGTATGGGGGAAAAATTAGATTCTGCCTTAATATTGGATGTAAATACTTTAAATCAAACGTGCGTAATTCTTCAGCATCCCATAATTAAAGAGTTTATTAGTTTAATAAAAAATATCAATGATAATAAAGTAAAGTTAGAACAGATCGAAAATTTTCAGAGTCAGATTGAAAAAATAAAGGAAAATCTTTAAAATAATTAAAAAAAAAAGGGATTTTAAACTCTTTTCTTTTTTAATATCGTCTTTTTATGATTCATGATATGAATAAAGATTAAACTTAATAAGATAGTGAAAGTTATCACCACATCATATCCGGGAATTGACTCTGAAGCTATTTGTGGGATTGATTCTTGATAAGATAGATACCCTATTTTACTAACTGTAAGAACCTTTCCGTTTAATTCTGCTTTGGAAAGAGCGATATCGATTGTTCCATTCTCATTAGTTAAACCTTTCCATATAAGATCATTTTCTTTAGTATAAGTAATAGTGGCATTTTGAACAGGTGCTCCCTCTGCAGTTACCAAAAGAGTGAACAAATTCTTATCATTATTGGATGGTTGGATAATACTTATATTGAGTTGTTTAGGAATTGAAAGCCAAATTGGAACTTCAGGGTCACCCAGTAAATTATATTGTTTGAGTGTTTTATTTCCCCATTCTGAATATTCTATAGGCTCAGAAGAATTCATTCTATCTGATACGTAATCTGCTTTTGCTAACGCTAAAGCTTTGCCCGGCTGATTATATTGGAAAAGCTGTTCATAAAATCGAAATCCTAACCCTTCGATGAACCAACCCCCATGGTCCCGTTCATACCATTGATCTTCTCCCCACACTACTTGGCTTCCAGCTATAACCCCAATCGCTGCTTTTTTCAAAAACCTTACAGCAAGACATTCAGTTGGATGATCAAATGTACCTGTGGAACAACTACCAAAATAGAATATTCCCATTTTATTATCTTCTGGTTCGAAATCCATATAATTCGTATTAAAAAGAGTATCTCTTTGCATTACATCAACTGGAGTACCTCCTTCGAAGGGGCTATTAATATAATCAAATAATAGATCTCCATCATAATCAACTACCCATTTATCAATAGCCATTCCTGTAG
>CAYNEU010000455.1:0-4908 GCA_964396275.1 uncultured archaeon
TGAAGGTCGGTTTCTTTATCCGGAAAATAGATGGTATATGTAATGTTTAGTGTAACATCATCTATAGAAATAGTGATATTATGATCTAATCCAAATTCATCTGCTAGAAAAAGTTGAATTGAAACATTGACATCATCAGTAATTAAAGAGGTGATATCAAAACCTCCAATTTTTGCTTGTTGAAATGATTTAGTAGCTGTATTTAATTTAATTGTCCCTCTGTATGGATTATTATTAATTAAAATCCTAAGTTCAGAATTTGGAGATGATTCTGTCCAATTTTGATCGATTTTGTATTTGAAATTAATTAATGCTTTATCAACAACTACTGTATTATTACTAATATCACTTATTTTACCTGCATTTTGACTCCAAGCCACAGATGTAAATTGATCTACTCTCTTCTCATATGTAAAAGTAAGATTACAGCTTTTAATCCTCAAGGAATCCCATTGATCTGTATCGTAATTATAATTGTCTACAGATTTAATTCTAATTCCAAGAATAATACTAAAATGAAAATTATCACGCTCAAATAAGGATGTTAAATAATAAATCAAAGTTTCTTCAACAACTCTGTTCATAAAACTATCAGTAATAGTACTAATTTCGGGGCTTTCTTGACCCAAATCCACAGTTTGATACCACGCAACCTCGTGTATTTCATTACTCCCTAAATCAGATAATAATACATAGAATTTAGCACTATCATAATCTCCTTGTTGAGCAGGATAATCTAATTCCGTATCTACTCCGGGATGTATAAAAGGATCTCCCCCAGCATTATTGCCAGAATCTGTTGTAACAGTAGCATTAAATATTGCCGAAATTGAAGCTGAAGTAATTATATAATCTGACATATCTACAGGCATTGAGATATTTCTTACCCAATGAACACTTGGAGATTGAATTGGATCAGATGGATCAATCCAGGTATGGCTTACTTCACATCCATATTTATCAATTCCATGGAAATCAGGTAAAGCTGGAAAATTTGGGTTAGTAACATTTACCCAATCTGTCGAATTTGGTATTCCAGATATTTCTGAGAAAATCCCATGATCTCCTATTACACTGAGATTTGCTTGACCTAAACCAGATTTTGCATAGATATCCTCATTATCTCCTAATTCACCATAGGTAGGAAACCATGTTGGCTCGATAGGATCATCGAATGCTGTATTATTTAACCATTGAGATGTAAAAGTTTCTTGGGCTGAGACATCTAACTTATCGTAATTATCTTGTAGTACAGAATATAAAGACGTTCCAGATGGTTCATTAAATGCAAAATTCATAAAATTACTAATTATTAGCAGGTTTAGCAATAAAATAATTAGAATAATCATTGAGTAGAATATTTTCTTATCTTTCCATAATTTAAAGGTTGATAGTCTAAATTTTCTTAGTTTTGTTTTAAAAGGAGTTCTAACTAATTTTTGGTTGCTAATTTTATTATTTAGATTTCTATCTGTACCAATGGATTTAGAATTTTGTGATGGTGTTCCAAACTTTGAGCTAGTTTGAGGCTTTTCGGAAGGTGGTTTAATACCCTGCTCACTCACGATTTTCTCGGTAGAAGGTTTACTTTTTAAAAATTGTGATGATCCTTTTAATTCTTTTTTATATTCCGCTTCGAAAGATCTCTTACGATTTACAATTTCTATATGTGGCGCACTTTTTCTTTTTAGAGATCTTCGATATTTTTTCACTTTCCTGACTTGTTTTGGGTATTTTAATATTTTTTGATAGGCATAAAGATATCCTCCTACTATAACTGAAGCTATAATAGCTATTATTAACAATAACAGAAAGGGAAAAACATCTACTTTTGGTTTTACGGCAGTAATTTTTATCTCATAGCTTTCAAAATTATAAATTTCACTTCCAAAAGCAGTAAGGTTTAATGAATGTATTCCCGTAGGTACATTATTAAACGTTGCTTCATATATACCATCATTATCATCATCTAATAGAAGGCCCTCCCCATAATCCCATGAGTAAGTAACGACTAATCCTTTTAAAATAGTATTAAAATCAGTATCATTGACGAATACTCTCAGTGTTGTACTTTCACCTGGTAATATGTTTATTGTATCAGAACCAGATACAGAAGTAATTTGAGTATTGATCTTTCTTACTGTTATCCTTGGATATATATACTGTTCCTCGTGGACTGCTTCTTGAGCTTTAATATTTAGAAAATTTACACCGAAACTAAGTTTGATTGACGTATTAATTATTGCTGAATACTGCTCTAATGTTGCATTTTCAAGTAAATCTTCCAAAATTCCTACTCCAGTTAATTGTACTAAAGCTCCCGGAACATGATTTCCCATCACATCTTTATATTTCACTGTAAAATTTAATACTTTATTAATCGGGACATCTATGAAGGGATCGGATGTTATGTCTTCTCCATCTAAAATCAATTGTAGACTTTGTGTATTAAGACTAGTCACAATTAATATTGCACTTATTTTTCTAGCTTCATAATTAATTCTATGTGCAACAATTTCAAAATATAATTCTCCTATCGGTAATTCACCCGTATCAATGTTAATCGAATATTGTCCTAATGTATCATTTTCAAGCAGTGTTCCTGTAAGATCTCCAGATAAGTGTACTACAGCTCCAGGAATATGATTGCCATATTCGTCTGGATACATAACAGTCAAATTCAAGTTTGTTAGAACTGGAACTTGGTAAATTGGATTGAGTGTTTTATTAATTTTATTAAAAAATACATGTAAGTTTGTCTGTGTATCGGGGAAAGTTACTGTATAAGTTATATTTAAGTAAGCATCATCTATGGAAATAATGCTTTTTTCACCTAAATGAAATTCATCTGCTAGATACACTTGAATTGATAAATTAATGTATATGTTATATGGAATTAAGGATGTCACATCTATACCCCCCGGTTGAGCAAATTGATAATTTGTACTGGCATTACTGAGTTTTATTGTTTCAACAAGTTTATTATCATTAATGTATATTCTAAATTCAGAATTTGGAGAGAGTTTGGTCCAATTATTGTTGATTTTATATTTAAAATTTAATTTAGCTTCGTTAATTTCAACAGTATTATTAGTAATACTAGTTATCTTATCTCCATCTTGATTCCATGAAATTGAACTAAACTGGTCAATCTTTCTCTCATAAGTAAAATTTAGGTCACACGATTTAATAAGAAGAGAGTCCCATCTATCACGATCGCTCCACCAATTGTCCTCGCACCATATTCTGATTCCTAATGTAATTGTAAAGTTATAATCATCACTATTCAAAATAGAAGTTAAAGCAAAAATTAAATCTTCTTCTAAATCTGTTGTCATTAATGTATCATGCATAGTATCGTATAAACCCGCAGAATCTTTTCCTAGATCTACAGTCTGGTTATACGCAACTTCATATACTTTATTTTTCGATAGATCTGATAATAATACATAAAACCTTACATAATCTCCCGTAAAGAATTGATTATTATCACCTTGATATGGTCCAGTATCATCGCCAGATGTTTCTACACCCCAACCAGTCGGAGAACTAGTCGCACCACCAGGAGAAGCAGTAACAGTTGCATTAACTACTGCTGTGAGAGAAGCAGCTGTAATAACATAATTAGACATATTAACTGGCATTGTTATATTTCTTTCCCAATGTACACTTGGAAATTGAGTAGCTAATTCTGCAAATGTATGAGAAACAAAACAACCTTCAGCGTTTATTGTGGCTGTATCTGGATATAAAGGAAACTCTGGATTATGTACTCGGTCCCATTCAGAGAAAATAGGTGTTCCTGAGATCTCTGAGAAGTATTTTGTTTCTCCCAAAACTTCATAATTAACTTGTCCAACCCCGGCACTAGCATTAACTTGTAATGGATCTCCCTCTATTTGTGAATACCAATCTGGTTCAACTGGATCATCAAATGTAGGATTTCTAAACCATACAGCTGTAAGTGTTTCTTGGGCTGCTGTTTTAGGGCTAATAGACTTTTCATGATATTCTACACTACCAGCTTTATACTTGTATTCATTATGAATTTGTAAAAATAAAAGACTACCTATTATTATTGATATTAGTAAAAAAGTGATGGATAAAGATTTCCTCTTAGTAAATTTATTCTGAATCATCATGATAAAATTCTCCTAATTATAATTCTTATATTATATTTCAACTAATAAAATTGGCTGTATCTAAATTATAAGTTACTAAAGACATTATTATATATAAGATAATTCGTTCCTTTTTTACATAATTAGATTTTGATAAATTTAATGTCATTAGATAATATTTTTAATATCGATAATTAATCAAATTGAATAAAGTTTAATTAAACTATAATAATAAATAATACTTAAGAAATAATATTATAATATTAATTTATAAAACTTATTTACCGAGTTTTTGAAGTGATATAATTGATCCAAGGTATTTTGACATTTCAGTTTAAAATTAATCAAAAAGAGACGGGTGAAATAGCACCAGAGTTTGAACCCATTCAATTAGTATTCCGGGAAGATAACTATGATGAAGAAAATTTTTCAGAATTACTTGCCCAAAATGATATTTTTGCAATTTTTTACCAGCATACTACGGGGCTTTTTGGAGTCAAGTATAGTTATAATAATTTTTACGAAGGAAGGTTAAAAGAAACTCCATATCAAGTATTATCTTATTTTAAACAAGTTGCTGATGGAACACAATATTTAGCCATTTCAATATTTGAATTAGATGATGAAATTGATATTTTTGAAGATATAATTAAAGAAATGGGAAAAAGATTAGATGTCATATTTGATAAATTAACAAGAGCAAGGAACTCAAAACAACTTTCATTAATCGAGAATATTAATATTAGATTAAAAAATGAAGTAAAATTCACTATTTTTCAAGTTGACC
>CAYNEU010000456.1:0-2079 GCA_964396275.1 uncultured archaeon
AAAAGTTGGTACCACCTAAGAAAAAGGAAGATTTGTATTTAGAGAAACCTCATATTGACATTAAGTCAATCAAAAAACCAAAACTTGATGAAGGATTAATTAAAAAATCAATTTACAAAAAACCTGTAAATGTGAAGCCGGTATCAGTAGACATAACTAAACCATCATCATTAAAAACATTTTTTGATCCCCAAACAATGCAAAGAATTCGATTTTTGCATTTTAAAATTAAAAAGTTGGAAGAATTGTTAGCAAGAAATGAGATCTTTGCTCTTTCTGAGTTAAACAATGTTATAGATTATATAAAAATTCTTAATATTAACTATAAAACCCAAAGTCAAATTAAGATCTTTAAAGAATTAGAAATTACTCCCGCATTCTATGACCCTATTGCGAGAAGAGATATTAAAGTATGGGATTTAATTTTTGAGTGTTCAAGAGTGTTATGGATCTCAGCCCAAGCATATTCTTACCTTTCTGCCAAATTCGAAAAAGAAAATTTAATGGAAAATGCGATAGTAACAATGGTGGAGTGTAGTAAGATGTACAAAACTGCAGCATACTTCAGTGCAGCATGTACTCGACAAGAAGATAAAGGAATCGTATTATCTGTTGAAAATCTTGAAATGAATTCAGAGGAATCTCGTATAATGGCTCAGAATTTAGCCACTATAAGTGAAGAGAATAAGGAAAATTATACAATGGCAGCTAATTTATCTGCAGGGTTAAGTGCACTAACTAAGAGAATGGCGTTTTTAAAAAAGTATGATTTTAAAAAGGAAAATCAATTTAAAGCTCAACACAATTATGATATGGGCCGTGCTTGTCATTTAAAGGCTAAATCTTTATTAAAAATGTTAGAAAAAGGTGAAAATAAAGAACAGATTGAAAATTTACAGAAAAAAGCAAATTTTTATTATATTAAAGCTGAGGAAATTTGGGAAATCATGTTACATAAATCTGAAAGTTTAACCGATCATGAAAGAGAAGCTTTAAAAATTAATTTAGCAATAGTAAATGAAAACATCATAGAAAATGATGTTGCGATAATAAATGATAAAGAAGCTTTAGAGATAAGAGATCCTGAACCTCTCATAATTATACCAGAAAACTTAGCACCCTTTATTCCAAGAACTACTAATTTTTTGACAAACTACCAACAAACTGATCTTAATTTCGATGCCTACAAACGTTATAAACATTTAATGTCAGATGTTTTCATTAATTTCAATAAAATCGAGGAATTACAAAATAATAAAGCAGGGATAGGTCGAACTTTAAAACAATTGAAAATTTTATATGAGAATAACGATATTGATATAAATAGTTTTACTGAACTCTATGAAAAATACTCAATAAAACTTGAAACAATTGAGACCGCAATTCAAAACCTAAAGAATCCTAAAAACAAAATTAAAGTAAAAGAAGATCATAAAGAAATTCTTAAATCAATAATGTAGTATAGAATGTTATATGTCTAACAGAGAATATTACCGATTGCATAATACTATTCTAAAATTAAAAGATATTATTAAGAAAATTATTTTCTATTTAGTACTAGGAACAATAATTTTAATCTTTATTTTTAATCAAATATTAGCAATTTGGTTAGCGGGTTTTTTTTTTATTACATATCTTGTTTATTACTTGATCACTCTTTCTTTTAAGAGAAGACTTTTAAGATTGATCCAAGATTATTCTATATTAGGCGACATAGAAATTGCTGAACAGTTTGGACGACCTATAGATGATATTAGAAAGAAATTATCTTCATTATCTAAAAATCAGAAAAAGAAAAAATGGTTAATTGTGTTTTTGAATAATCGTTATATATTTTTAAATGAAAATGGAGTTGAAAATTTCACCCAATTATATGAACAAGGTTATAATGAAAAAAAAATACTAGAAAATTTGCAGCAAAAAATGAATATAAAATCTAGAGCTGAGGTCAAGGCTATTGAGAAAACATTAGCTAAGCATAATAGGCTTATAGACAGGACAAAGATTTAATCTTTTACTAATCACTCTCTATATTGTAATACTTATCTAATAAAAATAATCCAAATTTAAAATATGGAT
>CAYNEU010000457.1:0-4144 GCA_964396275.1 uncultured archaeon
TTAAATTCTTCTACACCCATCTCAGTTACAAAATCGGTTAACCTTTTAAACAACATTTCGACTCCTGTATATATTATTCCTTCAGGAGCAACTATCTTATTTATTGCTTCACATAGAGCATCATCTGAAGGTGGTTTGGGGAAGAGAATCATAACCATTCCTATACCAAGAGCAGCATTCATGACACAAGTCATACCAAAACTATGAAAGAAGGGGATAGAACCAATAGTCACAACACCTGGCCCAAGACCTGTCCAATCCTTGACCATATTCAGATTAGCGCTTAGATTAGCATGTGAAAGCATCGCAACTTTCGGGAGTCCCGTAGTACCCCCAGTCATGAGATATATCGCTGGATCTGTCCATGGATCAATATCAACTTGAATTTCTTCTGGTTGTGTTTCCTTTATTATTTTATCCATCCAATATACTTTGTAATTTTCAGTTTCATTAGGGATCTTGTCTCGAGCACTTGGAACGCCTAACTTGTCTATTATGGCCTTATCTGCTGTGAAAAAGTCTATAAAATTTGAAGGTATTACGAATTTTACATCTGTTTTTGGGAGAACATCCTTAGGACCCGCAATATAGAGCATGTCCATCATAACAAATACTTTTGCTTTCGTCATATTTAATGAATGTAAAAGTTCCATTGGTCTATAAGTAGGATTAATACCTTGGGCAATAGCACCAATATACTGACAACCCATATAAGCAACCACAAAATTGATAGAATTCGGCAGATCAATAGCAACAACATCACCTTTTCTAATCCCTAGGTTTCTATATAGAAATGTCCCAAACCGTTTTGCATAATCAAATACAGTTCTTAATTTTACATGTTCGATGTATGGACCATATGCAAAAATACAACTATCACTATCCCATGTCCCATATAAATCTGCAGCATTCAAAAAATATTCCCACATTGGCAAAATCTTTACATCTTCAATATCCTTTAACTGTTTTGGTACACCTTCAGGCCAATATCCTCCAGTAAACCATACCTTATTCTCATCAACCAAAAATTCATCATCATTTAAACTTGGCATAATAATCACTTTTATTTCAATTTAAGATATTTTTGTATAAATTTTATTAAAACCTTATTTATTATAATAAGATTGATTTGTTATTATATAATAATTTAACTTGATTAAGTTTTAGTTAGTATCAAAATAATTTACAATTTTGAGCATAAATGGGTTTTAAAGATAAACTTAAGGAACAATTAAAAAGTGAATTATCTGACCAGGAAATTTCATTACTTCCACGAGGGTTTCAAACTTTAGGAAAAGTTGTAATTCTAAAACTCAGTCCAAAAATACTTGAGAAAAAAGAAATTATTGGAAAAGCTTGTTTAAAAATGCTTCCAAAAATTAAATCTATCTATATTAACAAGGGTAAAATAGTAGGAACTTATAGAGAACCAGAAAAGATTGAATTTATTGCAGGAGAAGACAACCCTATTGTAGAACATAAAGAGCATGACATAATTTATCGATTTGATATTAGAAAAATCATGTTTAGTAAGGGAAATATCAATGAACGAAAATATCTCACAACACTTATACAAAGTGGGGAAACTGTTGTAGATATGTTCGCAGGTATTGGATATTTTTCATTACCTATTGCAAAACATTCTCCAGTGCGAAAAATATACAGTATTGAGCTAAACCTTGAATCTTTTAAATTTTTCGTTGAAAATATCAAAATAAATCATTTAGAAGATAAAATTGTGCCTATCAATGGGGATTGTAAGGTTGAGGTTATAAAACTTAGTAAATCGGGTGTTAGAGCCAACAGAGTAATCATGGGAGTATTTCCAGCGCCAAAAGAATATATTACAGAGGCATTAAGCTTAGTTAATGATAATGGAACAGTGTTTCACTACGAAGGGGTGGCTGAAAAAGATAAATATATCATGCTATTTGAAGAATTTAATGAAATTGCACTGAAAGAAAATTATAAATGTGAGTTAAAATCACATAGATTTGTTAAAAGCTATGGTCCAAATTTATACCACATAGTGTTGGATATTTTTATATTTAAAAATTAGATAATTTTATTTATAGAATAGAAGAAATATATCTTATAGAGAAGTAAAAACAGAGAACCACTTATTTTTTGAATGCATTATTAATGAGAAGGATTAAAGTTGACTAGCAATATAACTATTGGATTAGATTACAGTCATAATAATATTTTAACAATAGAATCATCTAGTTTTGGTGAATTTGTTCAATTTTTATTCAATTCTGGATATAAATTAGGGAAAATTGAAACGGGGTTTAATTCTTTAGTAAATTTAGAGAAATATAATGTAATAATTCTATCAACGCCAAGAAATATAAATTTACATGAGAATGAGATCAAAATTCTTGAGGATTATGTGAAAAAAGGAGGTAGTCTCTTAATTATCAGTTCCAGTGGAGGGGACTATACAAATAACACCAATATTAATGATTTAACTCGAAAGTTTGGATTTGAGTTTACTTCAGACGAGATTTATGATTCAGTAAGTTATGTTAATCTTCAAAAGAGACCGGTCATAACTAGATTTAAACCTCATTTTATAACAAACCAAGTAAAAAAAATCGTCTTTTCAAGTTCTTGTTCAACTAAAGTATTAGATTTCATCGAAGATGAGAAAAATGTGAAAATTGACTGTCTTTTGGAGTCTGGGATAAATAGTTGGCATAAAAGATATAATGGAGAATCCTGGATTGAAGAGGATTGTCCTAAAGTTCCATTATTGGTTGCGGGAGAATACTTTAATGGTAAAGTTGTTGGCTTTGGAAATATTAGTATTTTTTCTTCTCTAGCACATGAATATGGTTTTTCTGCTTTAGATAACGATATTCTGATTGCCAATATTTTAAATTTCTTAAGTGGAAGTTTAGATTCGGAAGGAAAAGCGATCACAATAGAACTGAATTTAGATTTATATTATTGGGTAGATAAAATTGTTAAACAAGAGAAATGGGATAATGTTTCAGATCTTATTAATGTAAGTTTAAAATACTTCAAAGATAATTATACCGAAATTATTAATGAAATTAAAAAATTGCGATTGGAGAGAATCAAGAAAAAGGAAGCATATGAAAAGACTACAAAAGAAAAGGAAAAAAAAGATATTACCGAAGAAGAAGTATTAGAAAAAGTTCCAGTTGTAGAAAGAAAGAAAGAAGATCTTGAAGATATTATGAGTGCTTTAGGAGATATAACGGGTGAAACATATGAGATTTCTATAGATTTGGAAGATGAAGAAGCGGAAATTTCTAATCAAGAATCTTCATTAGAATACACTGACGATGATATAGTTGAGTTTGAAGAAAAAATTCAGAAGAAAGCCATTTGGCAGGGAAAAATTACAAAAACTTTCAAAGAATGGTTGAAAGAAAAGAAATAAAAATTAATTTAGTTCGCTTAAGGCTTTATTTTTTCAGAAAATAGAAATTTAATGCAATATTAAATTTCTTAAGGAAGAATTTATTCGAATTATGGAAAGATTTATTTTTGTGTTAGGTTCCAATTGGCAATTATCCTTGGCAGAATTAGATAATTATCTTAAGTATTCTAAGTATAAAGGGAGAATAATTGACTATTCTGCGAATATAGCAATAGTAGAATTTAAGGATTTGCATCAAGATCCACATTATATTAATAAACTAATGGAGATTCAATTTAATTTAGGCGGATGTCAAAAAATCTCAAAGATTTTTGATTTTATCGATATTACTACAATCCAAGAAGCCTTTCCAATTCAAATGCACAAATTTAAGTACGTAGAGAGGATTAGAAAGAAGATCATTGATATTATTGATAACATTATTATTGGAAAAAAGGGAATCTTTCCTAAAGTTTATGAAAGTATGTTTTTTGCTGTTTCTATTTATCCTAATCTTTATGATGACAGTTATTATACTGAAGTTCTGGTGAAACATTTTCTACCATTTCTAAATAAAGAAATTATGGAAATTCTTAAACAAAAGGGTGCGGAAAAAGCATTATACTATCAATATCCTGAAGAAAATATCAAATCAGGTAATTTGAATCCAATTTTTCCTCATCATTTAATCAAATATGACCTGCTTAATGAAAATAGAGCAGAAATAATTTTTGGGTTAACAGAAGAAGGTGG